>DASUXE010000189.1:0-3982 GCA_036378075.1 Gammaproteobacteria bacterium | reverse complement strand
AGATCGCACTCGCCTGGTTGCTGGCACAAAAACCCTGGATCGTGCCGATTCCGGGTACCACTAAATTCACGCGTCTGGAAGAAAATCTCGGTGCCGTCGGCATTGAATTGACTGCTGCGGATCTGAATGAAATCAATGAAGCCGCTGCGAAAATTACCGTGCAGGGTGCGCGTTACCCAGAGCAGTTGCAACGCACGGTTGGGCGCTGATTCAGGATATTAAGTGTCGCGTCAAAAAATCCCGTTGTACGGAACTCGCTATGTCGAACAGTTTGCCCGGGTAATGCAGCAGTCCGAAGTGACCACCGTCTATTTCGATCAGTTCCTTGGGTTGAGGTGCTGCGGCGAATACACTGCGCGCAGTCTTCGAATCAGCACCGGGCATTTCATCGTCCCTGGCAATCATCATCAGCAGCGCTGCCTTGAGATACGGTGCGCAGAGTCCGGGATGAAAGGGCGCGGGCGTATTGGGTACCACCAGCGTTGCCGAGTTTTGCCAGCCCGTGCCGTAGCGGCCACCGTATTCGATGAACCAGCGAAACGCGGTCAGGGGGGTGAGCAGGGAGGGGATACTTTGCTGATCGGAGGATACGATCGGTAACGGTCCGGTGGTATTTTCCGGCGTGGCGCGCACGTTGCCATGCAACAGCGTGTCGCGCAGCGCCTTGAATAGCGACTGGTCAGGGTCGGGCGGCGCGTTTGCATCGCCGCAAGCCGGTACCTGTGCGATCACCGCCTTGATGCGCGTATCCACGGCACCCAGCACGATGACTTCGCCGCCGCTCATGCTGTCGCCCCAGAGTGCGATGCGATCGGCGTCGATGCCATCCAGCTTGTTCACCAAATCGAGCGCATCGAGATAACCGCGCGTCTGAATCCAGCGATTGATCTGCTGGCGTGGTTCACCATCGCTGATGCCGAAGTTACGATGTTCGAACAACAACACCGCGAAACCGGTGTCACAGAATACTTCGGCATAGCGATCCGCCACCATGCCCTCGATGGTGGCGGAAAATCCATGCGCCATGATGATAACGGGTGCCGGTTGCGGCGCGTCAGGGCGACTGTACAGTCTCCCGCGCAGGGTCGCGTTTTGCGAAGGAAACTCGATCGACCGGAACAGGTAACTCATTGTCAAATACAGATCCCGGACGTGACGCACACACTCATTGTTTTGTCGGATACCGTGCTTGCAGTTCAATCTCCAGAACGTTGGCTGGGTCAAACAGTCTTTGCACCTGAATCCAGGTCGCCGCGGGGAAAGTCTTGCCGTAAAACTCCTTGCGGATTTTCTGGTAGCGGATAAAGGTGTCCAGATCGGTGGTATAAACCCTTTCCATGACAACATCGTTAAAAGTCAGGCCACTTGCAGCCAGGGTTTTCTGCAGATTCGTGTAGGTTGTTCGAATCACCCCCGGCATCGGACCATCGGGTGCCGTTCCGGAGATGTACAAGGTGTCACCAACTCGCAACGCATGGCAGTAGCCGATTTTATTTTCGAATGTTGCGTTGCTGTGGTAACAGCGCCGCACGGGACCCCGATCAGCGATAGCACAAGGGCTTAAGACAAGGAACAGTAGCGCGATGGCATATATCTTGTTCATGGTGCTGGTGCCTCATTCCGGGTTTCAATCTCGTATCACTGTACGCCCGCTGCCGGTCTCCCGGATCAATCCAGGCGCCGCAACCAGCCCTTGAACGGTACGATCATCGGCACCCGGGTGCGGTAACGCTGATAAAGCTCGCCGTGGAACCGCACCAGGTCGCGTTCCTCGAAGCGGATGGCGATCAGGATGTAGCAGGACATGACTATGGCGAACAGCAGGTGTCCCACGCTCATTTCCGTCGCGCTCCAGAAGGCGAGCAGAAAACCGAGATAAAGGGGATGCCGCACCATGCGGTAGAACAGCGGCGTGGCGAACCGCGGCGAACGTGCTTCGCGTCCCTGTGCATGTGCCCATACCTGGCGCAGCCCGAACAGATCGAAGTGGTCGATCAGGAACGTCGAAAGCAATACCATGCCGAATCCGGCGGCAAACAGGCACCAGCAAAGTATCTGAAGCGAACCATTCGTCACGCGCCAGACAGGCTCGGCCATCGGCCGCCATTGCCAGAACAGCAGGATCAGCATCAGGCTGGAAATCAGCACATACACGCTGCGCTCGGCCGGAGCCGGCAATCGCCGTTTGAGCCAAGCCTTGAAACCGCTGCGTGCCATAACCGAGTGTTGCATGCTGAACAGCGCGATCAGCACAAAATCGGTTATCAGCGACAGCACGGTATTTCCCGTGACGCCTCCGGCGTCAATGGAGTGCGGCACCAGCGCCGTCAGCGGCGCGAACACGGCGGCCAGCGGCGTCAGTTGCAGATTGCCGACGAAGGCAATCAGATAGAGAAAAGTCAGAAAGAAAACTGCATAAACGGCGATGCCGAACAGCAGTATGAAAATACGTTGCATGATTCCGTCCTCCGCAAGGATGCAGGTTGGAAGGAACAATGCAGCGGCAGTGGTGGCGGAACAATGGGAAATTTGTCCCTGTTGCGGAGCAATCCGGCATCAAAGCTGGGACATTTGCCCTGCTTCAGTCATGAAATCCTTGCGCGTGCGCCAGTACGATAGCCTGGGCACGGCTGGTCACAGCCAGTTTTTCGAACAGTCGCGACACGTGGTTGCGTACGGTCTTGTCGCTGATGCCAAGCTGCTCTGCGATCTCGGCGTTGCTCAAACCTTTGGTGATCAAGGCGAGGATCGCCCGTTCGCGTGATGACAGTTCATTGAAGGCTGAATTCCCGGCGTGCCCGGCACCTGTGAATTCAAGAACCAGCGACTGAAATGTCTGCCAGGCCGGTTCGGATTCGAGCAGAATGTGATTGCGTGAATCCAGTTCCACAAAATCCGCACCGGGGATCGCCGCCGCCAGCAGCCGGCTTTCCTCGATGGGCGTAACTTCGTCATTGCGCGCATGAACGACCAGCGTTGGGGTGCGTATCTGCGGCAGCAGATCCACTACGTTCACCATTGAATGAGCTTTCATGAGCAAGGCTGCGCTTTCCGGCGATGTGGTGCGCCGGCACAAGTCGTTGAACCAGTGCAGTTGCGTTGGCGTCGCTTCAGGCGCAAAGCGTGACGTGAATACCTGCCGAAACGCCGGATTGTCGCTGGCCCAGCGTTGCCGAATCATTTCCATCATCGCATCGTAGAATCGCGCGGTGTCCGGATTGCCGCGTTGAGTCGCGCCGCGCGCGTAGCCGCCGTACAGCACCAGATGTGAAACCTTTTCAGGATGGCGGGCTGCATACTCGATGGCCGTCGCCGAACCTTGCGAAATGCCGAGCAGGACAAACGGCTGTTCGATTCCGGCTTTGTCCACCACGCATTCAAGATCGGGCACCGCATGCTCGATGGAGCCGCTGGCGGCACGCCAGTCGCTCATGCCGCAGCCGCGTTCGTCGTAACGTATGTAACGGAAATGCCCGGACAGAAACCGCATCCAGTGTTTCCATACCGGACTTTCCCAGTCGTACTCCAGATGCGTGAGCCAGGTGGCGGGTTTGACCAGCGTCGGTCCGGAGCCGATTTCGGCCCAGGCCATGTGCGCCCCGTCCGGAGTTACCAGGTAGCGGATGTGCTGGCGCATACTGTAAATGAAGTCAAAGTTGCCACGAGTCGTCCCCATCCCAAGCCACCCCAAGTCCGTACTGAGGATAATCCTTTATCTGAGGCAGGCAAACAGACGTGACGCATGCTGCGTTAATCCTTTCGACCGGTGCATCAGGAACTGTGAGTTTCTATCCGCAACATACAGGGGTCTGAGCCCTTAAAGTCTCTCGTACCCTTTTCTGCTTATTCAAGCCGTTCTGCAAGCAGGTAAAGAGACCACGCGAAAGCCACACTTAACCTGAAAATGGCAAGCATCATGAAGTATGGTACTGCAATCTGGATTCTGCTGTTTTGTTGTATAGCAGGTATTGTAAAGAGCGCA
>DASUXE010000188.1:0-2594 GCA_036378075.1 Gammaproteobacteria bacterium | reverse complement strand
ACCGGGAGGGCAGTCATGATCAGCCTGTTCGATTTCCTGGCGCTGAGCGGCGCGTTATTCGCGATCAGCGTGGCCGGCATTTTTCTGAACCGGAAGAATGTGATTCTGCTGCTGATGTGCATCGAACTCATGCTGCTGGCGGTGAATTTCAACTTCATCGCGTTTTCGCACTATCTGAATGATCTTGCCGGCCAGGTATTCGTGTTCTTCATCCTGACCGTGGCAGCGGCCGAAGCGGCCATCGGACTCGCAATCGTGGTGGTGGTATTCCGCAACCGCCAGAGTATCAATGTCGAACAACTGGACACCATGAAGGGCTGACATGGATCAGACGATGCAGAGCATTTTTCTAGTCATCGTGCTGGCACCGCTGGCGGCATCGATCATTGTCGGTTTGCTGATGCGTTTTGTGCCGCGCGCGGCGTCTCACTGGCTCACGATCATCGGCGTTGGCGTGTCATGCGTGCTGTCGCTGTATGTCCTGTGGCGGATGACGTTTGCCGGCGCCGGCACCGAGAACCTCACGGTTTATACCTGGGGTATTGCCGATGGCGTGCGCTTCCAGGTGGGGTTTCTGGTTGACCGGCTGACGGCGCTGATGATCAGCGTGGTCACGTTTGTGTCGCTGATGGTGCATATCTACACCATCGGCTACATGCACGACGATCCGGGCTACAAACGCTTTTTCAGTTACATATCACTGTTCACGTTCTCGATGCTGATGCTGGTCATGGCCAACAACTTCCTGCAGCTGTTTTTCGGCTGGGAAGCGGTGGGCCTGGTTTCGTATCTGCTGATCGGTTTCTGGTACACGCGTCCCACCGCGATTTACGCCAACCTGAAAGCCTTTCTGGTCAACCGCGTTGGCGATTTCGGCTTTCTGCTGGGTATCGCACTGGTCCTGAGCTACACCGGCAGCCTTGATTATGCCGACGTGTTCGCCAAGGCACCGTCACTGAGCGGGCAGACCATTCAGTTGTTCGGGAGCTATGTCTGGGCGGTGCCGACGGTGATCTGTCTGCTGCTGTTCGTGGGTGCGATGGGCAAATCGGCGCAGGTCCCGCTGCACGTGTGGCTGCCGGATTCGATGGAAGGTCCGACGCCGATTTCAGCACTGATCCATGCTGCGACCATGGTGACGGCGGGCATCTTCATGGTGGCGCGCATGTCGCCACTGTTCGAATTGTCCAATACCGCGCTGTCGGTGGTGATGGTGATCGGCGCGATCACGGCCTTCTTCATGGGTCTGGTCGGCGTGGTACAGAACGACATCAAGCGCGTGATTGCGTATTCGACGCTCTCGCAACTGGGCTACATGACCACGGCGCTGGGCGCATCGGCGTATGCGGCCGGCATCTTCCATCTGATGACGCACGCATTCTTCAAGGCGTTGCTGTTCCTCGCGGCTGGCTCGGTGATCATTGCCATGCATCACGAGCAGGACATGCGCAAGATGGGCGGCCTGCGCAAATACATGCCGATCACCTACTGGACCTTCGTGGCCGGTTCGCTGGCCCTGATCGCATTCCCGGGTTTTTCGGGGTTCTTCTCCAAGGACACCATCATCGACGCGGTGCATGAATCCCAGCGTGCGGGCAGCGGCTTTGCCTACTGGTGCGTGTTGCTGGGTGCATTCGTCACCGCGCTCTATACCTTCCGCGCGCTGTTCATGACGTTCCATGGCAAGGAGCGGTTCACGGTTGATGCCGGGCATGCTGCACACGGACATGGCCATGATCATCATGGTCTGAGCCATCCGCCCAAGGAATCCCCGTGGGTGGTGACGCTGCCGCTGGTACTGCTGGCGATTCCGTCGGTCGTGATCGGCTGGATGACCTGCAAGGCGGTGTTGTACGGCGGCTATTTCGGTTCGGCGATCTACGTCGCACCGTCGCACCATGTAATGGAAAAACTGGCCGAGGAATATCACGGTTCCGGTGCGATGGTGCTGGCCAGTCTCGCCTCGCCGACACTTTATATCGCACTGGTCGGAGTGCTGGTGGCCTGGTTCTGCTATATCAAGCGGCCCGATCTGCCGGAGCGCATCGCGCAGCGCAGCAAGCTCCTGTACCGGATATTGGCGAACAAGTTCTATTTCGACGAAATCAATGCGTTCGTGTTTGCCGGTGGGGCGCGCGCGCTTGGTACCGCACTGTGGAAAGGCGGCGACACCGCCGTCATTGACGGAGTACTGGTCGACGGCTCGGCGCGCAGCGTGCGCTGGTTCGCCGGTATTCTGCGTCGCTATCAGTCCGGGTACCTGTATCACTATGCTTTCACCATGATTATCGGCCTGTGTGTGTTGCTGGGCTGGCTGTTGCTGAAATAACTGGATTCAACGATGACCGCACACTTTCCCATTCTCAGCGTGCTCTTGTGGTTGCCGATTATCGGCGGCCTTGTTGTGCTGGTTGCCGGACGCGTTGCACCGACCGCGGTGCGCTGGCTCGCGTTGCTGTTCTCGCTGATGACGTTCGCAATCAGCATTCCGCTGTGGACCCAGTTTGATACCTCGACGGCTTCCATGCAGTTCGTCGAGCGGGTGCCCTGGATCCCGGCGCTGCACTCGACCTACTACCTGGGCGTCGACGGCA
>DASUXE010000187.1:0-2446 GCA_036378075.1 Gammaproteobacteria bacterium | reverse complement strand
TTCCGTGGATATCGTCTGATGTCGCACCCGGCCCGGCGGCTGCACCGTTGCTCGGCGGAACACTGAGCGGTGCCGGCAGCGTCGCGGGACTGGGTGCCTATGCGATGTGGGACCAGCACGTTTACGGCCTGGTGTCGATGTATCGCGCCTCACAGACTGGCGTGTCTCAGCCTGCCGCCCCGGATGGTGCGGTGGACGGATTCGCCCCCTACTGGCGCGTCGCGTATCAGAACGATTTTGGCAGCAACTACCTTGAGGTTGGCGCATACGGCATGAATGCACGCATCGCGCGCGGCTTCTCGGCGGGTGGGCTTGCCGGCGCCAACGACAGCTACACCGATTACGCGGTCGATGCGACCTATCAACGGCCGTTTGGCGACGATTCACTGTCCGTGTATGGCACCTACATCCACGAATCGCAGACACTGGATTCGAGCTATCCCGCGGGCGTGAGTGCCAATCCGAAAGATACGCTCAAGATGTACAAACTGAATGGTACTTATCACATCGATGGTACCTACGCGCTGACCCTCGGCTACTTCAACATCAATGGCACTACCGACACGGGGCTCTATGCACCGGCTGACGTGACCGGATCCGCCAACGGCTCGCCCGACAGCAACGGCTGGATCGCACAGGCCACATATCTGCCCTGGGAAAATGTGCAGATGACGTTGCAATACACCGCGTACACCAAGTTCAATGGTGCCAGCAACAACTATGACGGCAGTGGCCGCAACGCATCGGACAACAACACCTTGTATCTGCAACTCTGGGTACTCTGGTAACCGGCATGGAAACGGGGCCCGGCAGGCGGCCGGGCCCCACCGCAAACGATTACGGAGAATAAAATGTTCAAGGCGTCCAACTCTCTATTCCGAATGATGCTAATGATTGCAGCAGCCTTCGGACTGCTGTTGTCGACTGTCGCGGCCAGCGCCGCACAGTCAAATCTGAAACCGGCCGCAACCAACTATCACCCTGACGTCAGCTTCACCCTGAAGACCAACATCGGTCCGAAGGGTATGACATTTAAGGGTGTCGGCAACGGTATCGATGGGGTCGACAACCCGACGCTCCAGGTTCCGGAAGGTGCGGTGGTGCAGATCACGCTGATCGACGGCGATGGCGCCGAACATAACCTGGCAGTGCCGGATTTCGGCGCAGAGTCAGATCATGTGTACGCCAAAGACGCCAGCACCGTGATCTCGTTCCGTGCGGACAAGAACGGCACGTTCGATTACTTCTGCACCCTGCCCGGTCATCGTCAGGCCGGCATGGAAGGCAAACTGGTGGTCGGTAAACCCGTCGCTGCACCGAAAAGCACAGCCGCCGACATCAGCCGCGATCCGGCCGACCTGCCGCCGCCGGTAGGCAATCGCGCACCCAAAACGGTGCGGGTGGATTTGTACACGCAGGAAATCAAGGGACGCCTCGCGGACGGCGTCACGTATACCTACTGGACTTTCAACGGCAAGGTACCGGGACCGATGATCCGGGTACGGGTTGGCGACACCGTGGAACTGCATCTCAAGAACGATGCCAGCAGCCGCATGATCCATTCCATCGATCTGCACGCAGTTACGGGCCCCGGTGGTGGCGCGGCGGTGATGCAAGTGCCACCAGGCCAGGAACGCTCCTTCACGTTCAAGGCCCTCAAACCGGGGCTCTTCGTGTATCACTGCGCAACACCGATGGTGGCTAATCACATCGCCAACGGCATGTTCGGCATGGTGCTGGTGGAGCCGGCCGGTGGCCTGCCCAAGGTGGATCACGAGTTCTATGTCATGCAAAGCGAAATCTATACCACCGCAGCGTATGGCCAGCACGGCAACCAGGAATTCGATGTCCAGAAACTGCTCGATGAGCGGCCGGAATACTTCGTTTTCAACGGCGAAGTGGGCGCGCTAACCGCCTTGCACCCGATGCATGCCAAGGTTGGTGACAAGGTGCGTATCTATTTCGGTGTCGGCGGTCCGAATTTCACCTCGTCATTTCACATGATCGGTGAGATTTTCGACGATGCCTACGATTTCGGATCGCTCTCCACGCCGCCGATGCATGATGTGCAAACCATCCTGGTGCCGCCGGGCGGCGCAACCATCGTGGACTTCAAGACCGAGGTTCCGGGCAAATACATCATGGTCGACCACGCGCTGTCCCGCATGGAACGCGGCCTGTCCGGATTCCTGCTTGTCGATGGCAAACCGAATCCCGCGATCTATCATGCCGATCAGTAACTGATACTGTCAGGCAATGAAAAACCGGCCGGCGCAAGCCGGCCGGCTTTTTTTGCGTCGCCTACTTCAGCGGGGTGACGATCTGGTCGAGATAATCCGGCGTGGATTTAACCCGTTCCAGATGCGGGTAACGAAGTCCGCCGTGATAATCGACAAGATAGGTCTTGTAATACTCCAGGTTCTTCACCAGCAGCGAAATCGGTGCC
>DASUXE010000186.1:0-3273 GCA_036378075.1 Gammaproteobacteria bacterium | reverse complement strand
GTTCGGCAGAAATACGATCCCCTCAGTCATGACTGGCAGGCAGGGCAGCCCGGTCTCATCGCTATCCAACCTTTGCCCGATCCTGCATCATCGACGCCCCACACCAGCGGCCGGCCCTGACCCGGCATCCCCGGAGCTCTCCTATTTAACTAATTCTTCAGCTTGCCCGGATGCGGCTTGTGTCGCTAATATCCGTGCGCGGTGCGGTAAGGGGGCGATGAAACGGAGCTTTCCCGCCAGCACCACGCCAGTCCTTATTCAGTTTGCACAAGGAGTGCCAACGCCATGACTTCCAAGCACATCTCCACCCGCCAGGCGTTCCTTGGCGTGTGTGCCGTCGCGCTCGCCATCGTGTCTGTTCCGGTAATGGCCGGCACCGTCATGCCGGCGAGCAGCAATCAGTGGCAGGTCATCGGCCAGCCGTCCGGCGGCACTGTGATTCAGGTGATGGTCGATCCCGTCACGCCCAGCACGTTGTACGCAGTCTCCGGCCTCGGGATTTTCAAAAGCACCGATTCCGCCGCGCACTGGAGCCTGTCGCTTGGCCTGCCATTGAACAATGCGAGCTGGGGCGCGATCGATCCGCTGCACCCCTCCACCGTGTACCTCGCCACGCAGGGCAGCGGCATGTGGAAATCCACCGACGGTGGCACGACCTGGGCCACGATCAATGTCGGCTTGAGCGACTCGATTTACAGAGTCGTTGTTGATCCGGTGAATGAGGGCGTCGTTTACGTCACCACCCTGAACAACGGTATCTACAAATCCACAGATGGCGGGCAGAACTGGAGTGCGGTCAACACCGGGCTCGAAACACTCGTTGCAACCGTCGGCGGGCTGATTACCGATCTGGCCATTGATCCACTCAATACCCAGATTCTTTACATGACCACCCAGGTCCCCGATCCCACCACCGGTTATTACTCCGACGATTCGCTGTCGGGAATTTACCAGAGCACCGATGGCGGCGCGCACTGGACCGAATCCGTGACCAACATGGGTTTCGCGCACGTCATCGTTGATCCCACCAACGATCAGAACGTGTACGCAGGTGGCGCCGGGTTGTACCGTTCGACCGATGGCGGCAAGACCTGGAATCCGGATTCCGGTGCGACGGTGCAGGACGTGCTTGCAATCGATCCCGGTAATTCGCAGCACCTCTGGGGCGTCGATTTCGTTAACGGTCTCGATCAAAGCACCGATCAGGGCGCGAGCTGGAGCCCGGTGTCGGCAGGTGACGCGTCCGAGTTCTCGAACATTGTCACCGACCCCGTGTCGCCAAATAACGTGTACATCGCGACAGTCAACTTCGGGCTGTTAAAGAGCATCGACAGCGGCACGACTCTGGCTGAATCCGATGACGGCATTTACGGCGTCGCCGTTCAGGAAATGTTTCTCGGCAAGGAAGGCGCGCTCTATATCGCCTCGCAGGGAAGCGGCGTCATGAAGAGCATAAACAACGGCATCGTCTGGACGTCCATCAACACCGGCATCACCAGCTTGTATGGCACCGCCGGCATCAGCGTGTTTTCACTGGCGCAGGATCCGGCCCAATACAAAACGCTCTATGCCGCCACCCAGGGCGGTCTGTTCAAAACCATCGATGGCGGCGCGAACTGGTCACTCCTCAACAACGGCATCAGCGATGCCTATACCGAAGCCGTTGCAGTCGATCCTACCAACGGCAGCAACCTGTATATCGGCACGAATGCTCACGGTGTGTTCAAATCCTCCGATTCCGGCACCAGCTGGACGCAGGCGACCAGCGGCATCGGCAGTGCCGAAGTGAAGGCGCTTGCGGTAACCGCAGACGGCAAAGCCGTGTTTGCCGGTACCGCGACCAACGGCATATTCCGCTCCACCGACGGCGGGCAGAGTTGGCAATCGGTTAGCAGTGGTCTTCTCGCAACCGGCATCTGGGCGATTGCGACCGATCCGAAAAATCCGGACGTCGTTTACGCAAGCGTTGAGAACCAGGACATTTACAAGAGCACGGACGGCGGCTCGACCTGGACCTCGTCAAGCAACGGCATGCCGATTGGTCAGATCTTCCAAGCCTTGCAAATAGATCATGCCAATAGCTCGCTGATCTATGCCACGGCACTTGCGGGTACCGGCGTGTACGTTTCGACCGATGCTGGCGCGAACTGGTCTGAACTCACCACCAACGGACTTTCCGCGCAGGCATCGCGGACAACGAGTTCAGTGAGCGTCCATGGTACAAACAGCAGCGTGCAACCGGCCGGTTCAGCGAACCAAGGCGTCACGCTTTCGGCCGTCACGTTCGATTCGAGCGCCAGCACCTTCTACGGTGCAGGCAGCGATGGACAGGTGTACGCCTATGCCTATACCCCGCCGAGTTCGAGCGGCGGTACCTCGACCAGTTCCGGCAGCAGTGGCGGCGGCGGAGGTGCGTTCGGTCTGCTTATGCTGATCGGATTGCTCGGGTGCGTTACCTTGCGGCGGCGCTAGCGGTTGCGGCATAACGTGAAAATGAAAGCCGGCGACATCGAGTCGCCGGCTTTTTTGCGGCAGGCGTTTCAGGGATTTTGAGCGGAAGCCTGAGCCGCCTCGCCTTTGCCGCTGAAATAGCGGTTCGCATCCGGCAGGAACACGATAACGACAGTGGCAACCGGCAGCGCCAGACCCGGGATCAGAATCCAAGCCGAAATCGCGACCACGGCAAACGTATAGATAATGGATAGCGCCGACCAGCCGACGAACACGAAACGCGCCCAGTTCTGCCGGTTCAGGAATCCGATTGCGCAGCTCAGGTTGATCACGAGCGAGGCCACGCTCATCGTCAGCTGCACTGCCACCGGCGCGTGATTGCGGGCCAGCGCGTCGCGCATCATCGGGTTGTTTATCAGCAGGAAGGTGATCAGCATGCCGAAAATACCCAGGGCCACGAACACAATCTGAATCCAGCTGATCACGGTCACGGAAGCGGGGCGGGCAATCATGGCGTCTCCGGCATACGGCTCGTAAAATTTCGGCCATACTATCAGGGTTTGCAAAAGGGGAGAGAGCATGGAACAGCAACGTTCGATTTTCGTCACCGTGGTGGCCTGGATCTTCATCGTGTTCTCGGCGCTTGCGCTGCTCGAGTTCGTGCTGTTCGGGTTCATCCCCTTTAACACTCTGTTTCCTGGCCAGATGCCGGCCGGTCCCAATCAGCCGGACCCTGCCCTGATCGCCTCATTCATGCGCGGGTTCATGCTGGTCTGCGCGCTGATCACCGCCTGGGTGCTGCTCTCATCCATTGGACTGCTG
>DASUXE010000185.1:0-5832 GCA_036378075.1 Gammaproteobacteria bacterium | reverse complement strand
ACCGCAAGACCCTGATGGCCTCCGCTGGCGCCGCTTGAGCCAGGCCTGAATCCTGCGCGGGTGGGAGCCCTCCCACCCGCTTTTTTTGTGTCCGGCCGCGCGGCACCCGGCGGCGACCCCGCAAACTACTTTTGCATTAGCCTGCTATATATAATGTTGCGTAACGCTCCTACTCCCCGGCCGGAATGAACTTTACCAATCCTGCTCCCGACGAAATTCGTGCCTTGCTGCAACGCGCGCATACCCTGGCTGTGGTCGGCCTGTCGCCGAATCCGGCGCGCCCGAGTTTCGGCGTGGCGCGCGCGATGCAGGGCTACGGCTACCGGATCATTCCGGTGCGCCCCGCCACCGACTCGGTGCTGGGCGAAAAAGCCTGGCCGGATCTGCGTCACCTGCCCGGTCCGGTGGATATCGTGGATGTGTTCCGCGCGCCGGAATACGTCGATGCCATCGTCGACGACTGCATCGCGATCAAGGCGCCGGTGTTGTGGCTGCAGGAAGGTGTGGTCAATGAAGCGGCGGCGGAACGCGCCCGGGCGGCCGGAATCATGGTCATCATGGACCGCTGCATATATAAAGAATATCGCGCGCTGATGCCGGGAACCTGAACCATGACGATCGCATTTACCAAGATGGAAGGCCTGGGCAACGATTTCATGGTGATCGACGCCATGCAGTCGCCCGTGCAACTCGATCTCGCAACGATCAAACGGCTGGCAGACCGCCGGCTCGGCATCGGCTTCGACCAGCTGCTGGTGATCGAGCCGGCGCAAAATCGGAACAACGCTGCGCGTTTCCGCATCTACAACGCCGATGGCGGTGAAGTGGAACAATGCGGCAACGGCGCGCGCTGCGTGGGTCGTTTCCTGATGGAAGCCGGCCGCACCGGCGGGCGCGCGGAGTTCACCCTGGAAACCCTGGGCGGCGAACTGGTCGCTGACGTGCACGATATTCAAAACGTGCGCGTCAACATGGGCGTGCCGGTGCTGGAACCGGCGCAGATTCCGTTTGAGGCACGCCAGCGCGAAGTCAGTTACAAGCTGGACGTGAACGGCAAGAATTACGAGATCGGCGCGGTCTCGATGGGCAACCCGCATGCGGTGCTGGATGTGCCGGATGTCGCCATCGCGCCGGTGGCGGAACTGGGTCCCAAAATCGAGCATCATCCGCGGTTTCCGAAGCGCACCAACGTGGGCTTCGCGCAGTGGCTGGACCGCGGCCACATGCGGTTGCGGGTTTTCGAGCGCGGCACCGGTGAGACCCTGGCGTGCGGCACCGGCGCCTGCGCCGCGGTAGTATGGGGACGGCTGTCCGGCTGGCTGGACGAGCAGGTGGAAGTGGAGCTTGCCGGCGGCCGGCTCGTGATAAGCTGGCAGGGCGAAGGGCAGCCTGTATGGATGAGCGGCCCGGCCAACCGGGTCTACGACGGACACACAAACTGATGAGTATTGAACGCAAAACCGGCGTCCACGATCTGGCTGACACCGAACAGACGGTGTTGGATTATCTGCAGTCGCATCCCGATTTCTTCGAAGCACACACCGACGTGCTGACCCGGCTCAAGGTTCCGCATCCGAGCGGTCACGCCGTGTCGCTGATCGAACGCCAGGTTGAAGTGCTGCGCCAGCAGCACCGCCAGGCGGAACGCAAACTTGTCGATCTGATCGAAGTCGCGCGCGCCAACGATTCGCTGATCGAACGCATTCACCGGCTCGCGGTCGCCCTGCTCGAAACCCACACGCTTGCGGAACGGTTGTATGCGCTGGCTGAAGAACTGCGCAGCCGTTTCGGCGCCGATGAAGTGACGCTGTTCCTGTTCAACGAACGCAAGATCACCGATGATGCAGGCCCGGCGCGCTGGCTGCGACCGGACGACGCCGGCCTCGAACAGTTCCGTGAATTCCTCAAGGCGAGCAAACCGCATTGCGGCCGGCTGCGTGCTCCGCAACTCGAATTCCTGTTCGGCGATCAGGCCGAACGCATCAGTTCCGCGGCACTGATCCCGCTGGGCGAACACGGCAAGCTGGGCCTGCTCGCTGTCGGCAGTCATGAAGCCGACCGCTTCAGCCCCACGCTGGGTACCGCATTCCTGGTACGGATCGGCGAACTTGTCGCGGCGGCTATCCGGCCGCTGCTGCCGGCGTGAGCCTGACGCTCGAAACCTGGCTGCAACGTTTCTATAGTCACCTTTCGCACGAGCGACGCCTGTCGCCGCATACCTCTGCAGCCTACCGTCGCGATCTCGAACAGTTTCACCGTTACTGCATGCAGCAGGGCATCGCGGATTGGGATGCGGTGGACCTGCATCGGGTGCGCGCGTTTGCCGCCGGACGGCATCGCGGTGGTTTGTCACCGCACAGCGTGCAACGGCTGCTGGCAGCGATCCGCGCCTTCTACAACTATCTGCTACGCGAAGGCGCGGTGCGCAACAATCCCGCCAACGAAGTGCGCGCGCCAAAAGCCGCCAAACGTCTGCCGCAAACCCTGGATGCGGATCAGATGGCGCGTCTGCTGGAAATTCCCGGCGACGATGCCGCGGCGGTGCGCGATCGCGCGGTGATGGAATTGCTGTATTCCTCCGGCCTGCGGCTGGCGGAACTGATTTCGGTAAACCTCAACGACATCAACCTCGCCGATGCCACCGTTACCGTCACCGGCAAAGGCTCGAAAACCCGCATCGTGCCGGTCGGCCGTCAGGCGCAGGCTGCGGTCGCCGCCTGGCTCAAGGTCCGCGCCGAACTGGCCAAACCGGACGACACCGCCCTGTTCGTGGGGCCGCGCGGCGGGCGCCTGAGTCCGCGCAGCCTGCAGGCACGGGTGCGGCGGCTCGGCATCGCGCAGGGCATTCACCAGAATGTTTACCCGCATCTGTTCCGGCATTCCTTCGCCAGCCATTTGCTGGAATCGAGCGGCGACTTGCGCGCGGTGCAGGAACTGCTGGGGCACGCCAATATCAGCACTACCCAGGTTTACACCCACCTTGATTTCCAGCACCTGGCCCGCATATACGATCAAGCCCACCCGCGCGCCAGGAAGCGCAGCAAAGACTAGACGCGGCGGGTAACCTTTTCCGCCACCTAACTCTTTCAATTAGCAGCCTCAGGAACACGTATATGGATCAATTCCGCGGCACCACCATCCTCTCCGTTAGACGCAACGGCGCTGTCGTGATCGGCGGCGACGGTCAGGTCACCATGGGCAACACCGTGATGAAACCCAACGCGAAGAAGGTTCGCCTGCTGTATGACGGCAAGGTGTTGGCAGGTTTCGCCGGCGGCACCGCCGATGCCTTCACCCTGTTCGAGCGTTTCGAGGACAAGCTCAGCAAACACAGCGGTAACCTGACGCGTTCGGCAGTGGAACTGGCTAAGGACTGGCGCACCGATCGCATGCTGCGGCGGCTCGAAGCGTTGCTGTGTGTTGCCGACAAAACCGCCTCGTTCATCGTTTCCGGCAACGGTGACGTGATCGAACCGCAGGACGGACTGATGGCGATCGGTTCCGGCGGGCCGTTCGCGCAGGCCGCCGCGCGCGCGCTGATCGAAAACACCGAACTCGATGCGCGCAGCATCACCGAGCGCGCGCTCAACATTGCCGCGGATATCTGTATCTACACCAATCGCAATCTGACGATTGAGGAACTCAAGTAGGTTTTTCAGCTTTTTAACCAACGTGAACTTTGACGGAGTTGATCGACCGAATACCTGTTCATCTGTGTAACCGATGGCGGTTGAAAGGCCATGATCATGCATATGTCCATGGAGTGTGGCATGTTGAATCGCGCCACTGAGTTGCATGCTTCGGAACCCCGTTGGAGCGGGCCGAAGCGCCGTCGCGAGCAAGGTTGGCCCGCAGGGGCGAAGCCAGGGATGGCGAGCTCGCGCGAAGTCACATGGATGTGCCGTGAGCGCGACCCCGCAGCGCAGCAAGGTGCGAGGGCAGTCGCGTAGCGACCACGCGACCGGGGCGCGTTTCTTTTCGTCCATTTTCTTGTCGCGTAACAAGAAAATGGACTCGCCGCAGGGGCGCGAAAGCCCCATATCTTGAATAGCCGCGGCATGGCCGCACAAATAATTGTTATCGAAAACGAGTGACACGAATGTACGAAATGACCCCCAGAGAAATTGTCCAGGAACTCGACAAGCATATCGTCGGCCAGAATGCGGCGAAGCGCGCGGTCGCGATCGCGCTCCGCAACCGCTGGCGCCGCATGCAGGTTGATCCTGCCCTGCGTAACGAAATTACCCCCAAGAACATTCTCATGATCGGCCCCACCGGCGTCGGCAAAACCGAAATCGCGCGCCGTCTCGCGCGGCTTGCCAACGCACCGTTCATAAAAGTCGAAGCCACCAAATTTACCGAAGTCGGTTACGTCGGCAAGGACGTTGACGCCATCATCCGCGATCTCGCCGATGCCGCAGTGAAACTGGAGCGCGAACGCGCCAAGCAGCGCGTGCAGACCCGTGCCGAAGAAGCCGCCGAAGAACGCATTCTCGATGCGCTGCTGCCGCGCAAACAGCATTCGGTCGGCTTCGCCAATGAACCGCCGCCACCGGCGGATTCCGATACCCGGCAGAAAATGCGCAAATTGCTCCGCCAGGGCGAACTCGAAGACCGCGAGATCGAACTCGAGCTGAACGTGGGCGTGGGTATCGAAATCATGGCGCCACCGGGGATGGAAGAAATGACCCAGCAGCTGCAGAGCATGTTCCAGAACATGGGCAATCAGCGTACCCGGACCCGCAAGCTCAAGATCAGCGATGCGCGCAAGCTGCTAACTGACGAGGAGGCTGGGCGCATGGTGGACGAGGACGAGATCAAGACCGCCGCCCTGCACAATGTCGAGCAGAACGGCATCGTGTTCATCGACGAAATGGACAAGGTCGCGCGGCGCGGTGATGTGCATGGCGCCGACGTGTCGCGCGAAGGCGTGCAACGCGATCTGTTGCCGTTGGTGGAAGGCACCACCGTGACCACGAAATACGGCATGATCAAGACCGACCACATCCTGTTCATCGCTTCCGGCGCGTTCCACCTCTCGAAACCCTCTGACCTGATTCCGGAATTGCAGGGTCGTCTGCCGATCCGCGTGGAGCTGGCCGCACTGACCACTGAAGATTTCGTTCGCATCCTCACCGAACCGGATGCATCACTCACGCGTCAGTACATCGCCCTGATGGCCACTGAAGGCATGCAGCTGGAATTCGCTGCTGACGGCGTACGCCGCATCGCCGAAGTCGCATTTCAGGTCAACGAAACCACCGAGAACATCGGCGCCCGCCGTTTGCACACCGTGATGGAACGGCTGTTCGAGTCCATTTCATTCGAGGCTGCCGACAAGGGCGGCAAGAAAATGGTCATCGACGCCGCGTATGTGGACAAGCAGGTTGGCGCATTGGTGAAAGACGAAGATCTGAGCCGGTATATCCTGTGAGCGATAACGCACGTCCAACTGAAATCCGTCTGCGCAAATCCGCCGGCACCTTGGTGGTGACGTTCGACAGCGGTGAAACCTTCGAGCTGCCGTTCGAATACCTGCGGGTGTTCTCGCCCTCGGCTGAGGTGCGCGGCCACGGCACCGAGATCCTGCAGGTCGGCAAGGAAAACGTGAAGATCACCGCGATCGAGCCGGTCGGCAGCTATGCGGTGCGACTGATCTTCGACGACGGCCACAACACCGGCCTGTATTCCTGGACGGTGCTGTACGACCTCGGCAAGCGCCAAACCGAAAACTGGGCGCGTTATCTGCAACGCCTCAAGGACGCCGGGGTCCAGCGGACCGGCGTCTGATAGAGACTGCGATTGATCTGGCGCATGCGGGACCGCGGGCGC
>DASUXE010000184.1:0-3983 GCA_036378075.1 Gammaproteobacteria bacterium | reverse complement strand
AGCGTCAAACCATTCCGCAAAGTGCTGCCATGAGCAACAACCGCGTGGAGCGCATTCGTCAGGAACTGCAACATCAGCTGCAACCGCAATTCCTGGAGATTGTGGATGACGGTGCACAGCACGCCGGTCATGCCCATGAAGGCAGCGGACATTTCACCGTTCATATCACCGCTGCCGCCTTCGCTGGCAAACCGCGCCTGCAACGTCACCGCATGGTGTATGCAGCACTCGGCAACCTCATGCAAAGCGATATCCACGCGCTGAGCATCAAGGCCGCGGCGCCCGAAGAAACCCTTTCTGTTTAACCCAACGCACGAGGAATCTGTATGCGCATTTCATTTTCACGCTTTCTGCTGATCGCCAGCGCGGCTCTGATGCTGGCGGCCTGCAACGGCGGCAAATCCACCGATAACAGCACCGTGCTGGCGACAGTCAACGGCACTCCGATCACCAACGACATGTTCCGCGCCTATGTCCGCACGCTGGCGGGCGGCCAGGAGCCGCAGCTCGATGCGCAGAAGCGCAAACTGGTGCTTGACCGCCTGATTGATATGACCGTGCTGGCGCAGACTGCCGAGAAGGCCGGTCTCGACAAGGATCCCAAGGTTGCCGCCGAACTCGCGGTCCAGCACGAAGGTCTGCTGGCACAATCGCAGGTGCGTCATTATCTCGACCAGCATCCGGTCAGCGACGATCAGATCAAGGCCGAATACGACAAGCGCATGAAGAGCATGCCGGGTGAGGAATACCGCGCCCGTCACATTCTGGTATCCAGCGAAAAGCTCGCCAAGAGCATCATTGCCCAGCTTCGCAAGGGCGCGAATTTCGCCACCCTGGCGAAGAAATATTCGTCGGACGGTTCCGCCAAGAACGGCGGCGAACTGGGCTGGTTCTCGCCGGATCAGATGGTGCCGGAATTCTCGCAGGCCGTGGCCAAGCTCAAGAAGGGTGAGTACACCAGCACCCCGGTTCACACCCAGTTCGGCTGGCACGTGATCCAGCTGGAAGATACCCGCAGCACACCTGCCCCGTCGCTCGACAGCGTGCGTCAGCAGTTGCAGAACGAATTGCAGGGCAAGAACATCCAGGACTATGTGGACGGCCTGCGCAATGCCGCCAAAGTCGATATCAAGACTCCGGCTGCAAGCAGCTCGGCTGCCCCTGCCAAGGCAGAACCGGCAACCAAAGCTGGCGATTCGAAACCCGCCAGCAAGTAAGCGCCGGTTTCAGTCTGAAACAAAACGGCCGGCATCAAAGCCGGCCGTTTTTTGTCTCAGCATTACAGCTTCAGGATCGTCGCGCCGATCTAGCGCCGGTCCTGCAGAATCTTGAACACCGCGCGAATCTTTTCCAGCCGATCGCGGTTGGCGCCAACATCGAACAATCCGAGTCGCGCAATCGACCGCATTTCGACGTTGTGGGTCGCCGGCGACAAATAGAACTCAACTTCGTCCACCGCCGACTCGGGCTGATAGTAGTACTGGGACGAATTGTTGTCGTGATTCCCGGTCGGATACTCGACCCGCAGATACGTGCTGTGGTTCGACACCAGCCGCGCATCCCCGACGGCATAAACGGCCTTGATGAGATCGAGCCGCGCCTGATTGCGATTGCTGGAATAGGCGATCGGCGCAATGTAATGTTCAGGATCGGACGCCTGGGTGGAGATGCAATCACGTTTGGGCGGGCATGGCGACAGCTTTCCCTGTCGCACGCCGAAATCCGGCGTCAGCACGGTACTGCAGGCGCCCATCGAAAGCGCCAGCAGAAGTGCAAAGCCTGTTCTTACGTAAGACATGTCAGCGCCATTCTATCAAACCCGTGCGATCCGTCACCTTCAGCCCGCCAGCAGCCGCTCGAACCCGGCTTCATCAAGCACCGTGACCCCCAGCTTCTGTGCGTCAGCAAGTTTCGAGCCCGGCTCGGAGCCCGCAATAACGTAGTCGGTCTTCCTTGACACGCTGCCGGTCACCTTGCCGCCCAGGGCCTGAATCCGCTGCTTGGCCTCATCGCGCGTCATCCCGGCAAGTGTGCCGGTCAGCACCAATGTCTTGCCTGCCAGCGACCCGTCAGCCCTCCCGGCACTGGGTGCCATCTCCGGCCAGTGGACTCCGGCGTTGCGTAACCCGTCGATGACCGTGCGATTGCCGGCCTGATGAAAAAAAGCACCCAACTGCTCGGCCACCGTCGGGCCGATGCCCGGAATCTGTCGGAGTTCGAGCTCGGCAAGCCGCTTTTCCAATTCGCCCGGGCTCAATCTGTGCAACGCAGTACGCTGTTTCTCATAGTCGGACGCCGCCACCTGCAGCGCTTCCAGATTTCCGAAATGAACCGCCAGATCCGCGGCGGTGGTTTCCCCGACATTGGGAATCCCCAGCGCGATCAGGAACCGCGTCAGCGTGGTGCGCTTGCTGGTTTCAATCGCCTCCAGCAACTTGGCGACGGACTTCTCACCCCAACCTTCGCGCTGTTTCAACTCAGCGGCATGGGATTTCAATGTGTAAATGTCGACCGGCGACGCCAGCAGTTTTTCGTCGACCAGTTCCTCGACCAGCTTCTCCCCCATGCCCTCGATGTCCATGGCGCGGCGCGAGGCAAAATGCCGCAACGATTCCTTGCGCTGAGCGGAACAGAACAGGCCACCGGTGCAGCGCGCCACCGCCTCGCCTTCGGGACGAATCACCTCGGAACCGCACTCCGGACAGGTTTTCGGCAGATGCACCCGTTTGGCGCCGGCGGGCCGTTTCGCAATGACCACACCGACCACTTCGGGAATCACATCGCCGGCACGCCGCACGATCACCGTGTCACCAACCCGGATATCCTTGCGTTCGACTTCGTCCATGTTGTGCAGCGTGGCATTGCTGACGGTCACACCGCCGACAAAAACCGGTTCCAGTCTTGCCACCGGTGTCAGCGCGCCGGTGCGTCCGACCTGGAATTCAACCGCCCGCAGTCTGGTCATCTGTTCCTCGGCCGGAAACTTGTGCGCCAGCGCCCAGCGCGGCGCGCGCGCCACGAAACCGAGTTCACGCTGCTGATCAAGCCGGTCAACCTTGTAAACCACGCCGTCAATCTCGTACGGCAATTCCGCCCGGCGTTGTGCCATTTCGCGGTGATAGGCGAGACAACCTTCCACGCCTTCGACGGTGCGAACGTATTTCGATACCGGGCAGCCCCATTCACGCAACTGCCGCAGAATCAGGCTGTGACGTGACGGCAGCGTATCGGGTTCAACACGCCCCACGCCGTAGGCATAAAACGACAGACGGCGGCTGGCTGTGACGCGTGGATCCAGTTGTCGCAGACTGCCGGCGGCCGCATTGCGCGGATTGGCAAACAGTTTGTCGCCACGTTTGGCGGCAGCGGCATTCAGTTTGTCGAAATCCGCTTTCGACATGTAAACCTCGCCGCGCACTTCCAGCAAGGCGGGATAGCCGGAACCGACCAGCCGCAACGGCACCGATTGCACGGTTCGTACATTGTGGGTGACGTCTTCGCCGGTGGTGCCGTCACCACGGGTCGCGGCGCTGACCAGCAAACCGTTTTCGTAGCGCAGACTGATCGCCAGCCCGTCCATCTTGGGCTCCGCGGCATAATCCACTGCTTGTTCATGTTCGAGCCGTTCACGCACGCGCCGGTCAAATTCGCGCACTTCATCCTCGCTGAATGCGTTATCCAGCGACAGCATCGGAATCTCGTGACGGATTTCGCCGAATTCGCTGACCGGCGACGCGCCAACGCGCTGGGTCGGTGAATCCTGCGTGATCAGATCGGGATGCGCCTGTTCCAGTTCCTGCAGTTCACGGAACAGACGGTCGTATTCGCTGTCCGGTATTTCCGGCGCATCGAGCACGTAGTAGCAGTAATTGTGATGATCAAGCGCCTTGCGCAACGCCAGGATACGCCGCTCGATGTTGCTCCGCGTCGAACCGGTCACATCAACTCCGCTGCCTCAACTGCATGCGACGCTGAAACTCAAT
>DASUXE010000183.1:0-3165 GCA_036378075.1 Gammaproteobacteria bacterium | reverse complement strand
CGGACAACCGTTGCTCCGGAAGGTGAGCCTGGTGCAAAGCGTGCTCGACAAGGTGGGCGTGCAGGTGAGCGGCGGACTTGACGGCGTCACGTATGCACAAGTGTGTCCGTTCCGCGGACAGCTGGTGGCGCACCTCGTGGTGCGCGGCAGGAATGGTCCGGTTACCGTGCTGCTGTTGCCGCATATTCACGTCAACAAACCGCAACATTTCGATGAAGAGGGATTCCGCGGCGTGATCGAACCTGCCGGCAGCGGTAGTATCGCGATCCTCGCCAACAATCCTTCCCCCATGCAACCGATGGCCGAGGAGCTGGTCGGCAAGGTGCAATGGCGGATTTGAGCTGCACATTAAATGCAGGTAAAGGCATGCAGGCAGCCACCTCGCTGTGGCTGTCGCGTTTATAATCTGCACACCCGTCGTTGCGGAATTCACAGCCCATGAAAATCATTGACCGGGACCTGATCGCGCAGTTGCACGACACGGCTCTGGCGTCGCCGCGCTTGCGCACGCACTACAACCTGCATGCATCACACGAAGAGCCGTTTCACCGCATGTGCATGGCGATGGAGCCGGGCACGTACATCCGGCCGCATCGTCACCCCGACAAATGGGAATTGCTGATGATCGTTACGGGCGAAATGCTGGTGCTGACGTTCGACGATGCCGGCAAGGTCCTCACGCGCACGCTGTTGTCTGGCGGCGGCTTCACTTACGGATTGGAAACCGATGCCGGCACCTGGCATGCCGTGGTGACACTGGCACCGTCCACGGTGGTGCTCGAAGTCAAGCGCGGACCCTACGTGCCGATTCCGGAACACGACTTTGCGTCATGGGCGCCGCCGGAAGGACATCCGCGTGCCGCCGAGTTCGAGCGCTGGTACAAAACCGCGCAACCGGGCGACGTTGCACCCAAGTATTCTGCGTGACACGCAATACCGCGTCGCTCAAGCGCTGTGCGTGGGCGAAGCCCAGCGATCCGCTGTATGTCGATTATCACGATACGGAATGGGGCGTGCCAGTACATGACGAGCGGCGCTGGTTCGAGTTCCTGATTCTCGAAGGTGCGCAGGCCGGGTTGTCGTGGTCCACGATCCTGCACAAACGCGAAAACTACCGTGAGGCCTTTGCCGGATTTGATCCGGACAAGGTTGCACGGTTTACCGCGCGCGATGTCGCGAAGTTGCTGAAGAACGACGGCATCGTGCGCAACCGCCTCAAGATCAATTCGGCCGTCGTCAACGCGAGGGCATTTCTTGCCGTGCAGGATGAGTTCGGCAGTTTCGATGCGTTTATCTGGCGGTTTGTCGATGGCAAACCGCTGCGCAACGCCTGGCGCAGCATGGCTCAGGTTCCGGCGCGGACCGACATCTCGGATGCGATGAGCAGGGATCTCAAGAAGCGCGGCTTCAAGTTCGTCGGCGGCACGATCTGCTACGCTTTCATGCAGGCGACCGGACTCGTCAATGACCATGTCGTGAGCTGTCACCGCTATGGCGCGAGCACTGGAGCCGGGAGGCGCACAAGCTGATGTTGAATCCGATGCTGATTGTGCTGATTGTGTTATGTGGCGGTCTCGCGGGCGGCTTTATCGGTGCGCTGACCGGACTCGGCGGCGGCATGGTGATCGTGCCGTTGCTGACGCTGGTGCTGCACATGCCGGTGCCGGAGGCGGTCGGTATCAGTCTTTTCGGCATCATCGCGACGTCAACCGGCGCGGCAACACGCTTTGTCGGAACCGGACTCAGCAACATGCGGGTGGGGCTGTTTCTGCAGATGGCCGCATCGTCCGGCGCATTGGCCGGTGCCGTGATCGCGCATCATCTTTCGTCGCGGTTTCTGTTTGTGCTGTTCGGCGTCGTGCTCGGCTATTCGGCCATCATGTCGTTTGTGCCGAAGCACGCCGATCTCGTTGGTGCGGACCATGATTCGTCGCTGGCGCGACGACTGCGTCTGGCGAGCCGTTACGAACAGAACGGCGTGTGGACGGAATACTACGTGATCAACGTAATACCGGGTTTCATTATCATGGTCGGTGCCGGTCTGCTCTCGGCGCTGCTCGGTATCGGTTCCGGTGCGTTCAAGGTGCTCGCAATGGATCGCTTCATGCGCCTGCCGTTTCGTGTGTCCACGGCCACGTCCAATTTCATGATCGGCGTTACCGCGGCCACCAGCGCCGGCTACTATCTGTCACATGGCGACGTTTCGCCGGTGCTTGCCGGAGCGGTCATTCTGGGCATGCTGGTGGGTTCTTACCTCGGCGGACATCTGGTCCGGTCACTGCCGGTTCCGCTGTTGCGGCGCATTTTCGGCGCGGTGCTGCTGCTGGTCGCCCTGCAAATGCTGCTGAAAGGAGCCTTCAACCTGTGAACCACGTAACGCGTGAGCGCCGCCTGATCAACATCTGGATCGTGCGAGCCAGCGTTACGCTGTGCCTCACCTCCATTCTGATCGGCCTTATTTTGTTTTTCGCACACGGCAGTCAGATGCCTGCAACACCGACGGGATCGCTGGGGCACATCGTTCACGGCATTGTTGAGCGTGGCCACTTCTGGCGCGTCAGCGCGTTTCTCGATGCGGGTCTGGTAATCCTGCTGCTGACGCCAATGGTGCGGCTCCTCGCCGGCATCTACGTCAGCATGCGCATGCGCGACTGGCTCTATGCCATGATCGGCACGGTTGTGGTGCTTCTGGTACTCATCGGACTGATTGCGGGGCAGGCGGGTGTCTGATGCGGGTAACGATCAGAGTGCGATACCTGTTCCAGTCTTGAAAGTTCCAGCGATTCCAGTCTGAAACCCAGCCGCACATGCGGCCCCAAAGCCCGCATTGAATGTGTCCTGTGGCTGAATTCTCGCCGAAAGCAAACATGGTTGCGGTGATTAAGCCACACAGCTGCTTTCGACCCATAGCAGTACTTCAATCTATCCCCTAACAATAGCCTTGCCAGATTAGACGTAATTCAGACTGGTGCGCAACTATGGTTCAGTTGTGCCGTCGATTCCTTTTAATTCTTTACACTTGCGCGCTTTAACCGCAGTGAGCACAGAACTTAAATCAGGCTGACTATTGTGGAATAGATTTACGCTTTTTGATCCCGCATTTAGAATCAACCGATACTCGCCTTTTATCCATTCGTCTTTATCATTTTTGTATTCTTCAAACCA
>DASUXE010000182.1:0-5676 GCA_036378075.1 Gammaproteobacteria bacterium | reverse complement strand
TGCCGATGGTGACCCGCGAGCTGGCGGCATTGTTTGCGCATATGCCGGACGCATTGACCTGGTTCCAGCAGCAGGCCTTGCCGTGGCTGAACCGGCATCTGGGCATGGATCTGAATGTGATGGCGCCGGGCAAGCTGGCTGCGTTGTTGAGCGACAATTTCGTGTCGGCCGGAAAACTGGCCGGCAACGCACTGTTATCGGTGTCACGTTCCGGTGGCGCAGTATTTGCGTTCTTCTTGAATCTGATTCTGGTTCCGGTGGTCACGTTCTATCTGCTGCGCGACTGGGACAATCTGCTGGCGCGCATCGCGGCGTTGTTACCGCGCGACCGGATCGCAACCGTGACGCGTCTCGCAGGCGAATGCGACACCATGCTCGGGGCATTCCTGCGTGGTCAGCTTGCGGTGATGATCGGGCTGGCCATTATTTATACCCTGGGACTGTCAGTCATCGGGCTCGACAACGCCGTCGCGATTGGCGTGATTGCCGGATTACTCAGCTTTGTGCCCTATCTTGGCGTCATCACCGGCATCACGCTGGCGTTACTCTCGGCGTTGTTGCAGGCCAGCGGCTGGTGGTTGCCAATCGAGGTGCTGGTGGTGTTTGGCATCGGGCAGCTGATGGAGAGTTTCGTGCTCACGCCGCGCCTGGTCGGGGAACGGATCGGTCTGCATCCGGTGCTGGTGATCTTCGCGATTCTGGTTGGCGGGCAGTTATTCGGGTTCGCCGGCGTGCTGCTGGCATTGCCGGTGGCTGCCGCGAGTACGGTGCTGGTGCGGCACGCGCATGAACGGTATCTCGGCAGTCAACTTTACCGGGGTGCAGGAAACGATCCGTCATGAATCCAGGTACCGGCCAGTTGCCGCTGGCCATCCGGTTGGCGGATACGGCTACATTCGGAAATTTTTACGCCGGCGGCAATCAGACTGCCCTCGATGCGTTGCGGTTGCTGGCCCAGCAGGGCGGCGAGCGCGCCATGTTCATCTGGGGTGCGGATGGCGGCGGCAAATCGCATCTTCTGCAGGCTGCGTGTCATGCGGCGTCCGCAAGCGGACGGCGGGCAATTTATCTACCGATGTCGCAAGCGGTACTGCTTGATCCGGATGTTACCGAAAATCTGGAAAGCTGCGCACTGGTGTGCGTGGATGACGTGCACCGCACTGCCGGTATCGAACCCTGGCAGCACGCGTTGTTCTCCTTGTTCAATGCGGTTGTGGAACACGGCGGCAGTATTGTCGCCACCGCGCGCTCAGCGCCGGCTGCCGTTCCCAGGTTACTTCCGGATCTGGCTTCACGGCTGGCGTGGGGACCGGTGTATCAGGTTACGGTGTTGGACGATCCCGACAAGATCACGGTGCTGAAAGCGCGTGCTTCACGGCGCGGATTCGAGCTTCCCGACGAGACCGCGCAATTCCTGCTCAATCGTCTCAAGCGTGACATGCATACCTTGTGCGCAACCCTGGATGCGCTGGATACGGCATCGCTGGTGGCCCAACGACGTTTGACACTGCCGTTCGTGAAAACATTGTTGGACCGTCGTTAAGGCTGTCCACGCCGCGCCCGCAATGCGCCGCTGGCGGCAGCGAACAATACGATACTGAGAAATATTTCAATCGCGCCGGCATAGGATTGCGCTGCGCCGGTCCAGGCAACCGTAATCCCCTGCGCGAGATAGCCCAATGACAGAAAACCGCACCAGGCATAACCGCCTTTCTTGTCGCGCCAGACGGCGATAACAACAATCAACAGCGGCACCAGCGCGAGCATCAGCCAGAGTGAACGTTGTGGCAGAGTGTCAGCCGTAAGCGCACCGAGCCAAAATGCCAACCACAGGGACAACACCGCCAGTGCTGCGATCACGGGCGCGCGCCCGGGGCGTAACAGCTTGATCATGGACGTTTCAGACGGCGCGTGGTATCGGCAATGCGTGCGCCCAGCGCATGACAGAGTTTCTTTTCCATCTCCGATAATGGCCGGTCGCTGTTCATGCCGGCGGCATGACTGGGCCCGTAGGGCGTGCCGCCGCCCGTGGTCGCCATCAATTCCTGCTCGGTGTATGGAATGCCGACGATCAGCATGCCGTGATGCAACAGCGGCAGCATCATCGAAAGCAGAGTGCTTTCCTGACCGCCGTGCAGCGATGAAGTAGAGGTGAATACGCCCGCGGGTTTACCGGCCAGAACACCGGACAACCAGAGTTCGCCGGTGCCGTCGAAAAAATATTTCAATGCCGCCGCCATGTTGCCGAAGCGCGTGGGGCTGCCGACCGCGAGACCGTCACATTCGCGCAAGTCGTCGAGCGTGGCATACGGCGGGCCGGATTCTGGGATGCTGTCGGCGACTGTTTCCGTCACCGTGGAGACAGCCGGTACGGTGCGCAGGCGCGCGCGGGCCCCGGTGCTCTCAACACCGCGACACACGTTGCGGGCCATTTCGGCAGTGGCGCCGTAGCGGCTGTAATACAACACCAGTATTTCGACGCTCACAGGATCTCCAGCACCGCTTCCGGTGGACGGCCAACGCGTGCCTTGTTGTCGGTCAGCACGACCGGGCGTTGAATCAGAATCGGGTGCCGGTGCATTGCCGAAATCAGCGCCTGTTGCGTCAGCGACGGATCATCGAGTTTCAGCTCTTGATACACGGACTCGTTGTTGCGCATCAGGTCGCGCGGCTTTAACGCCAGCAAGGTCAGAACATGCGCGATCTCGGCTTCCGACGGCGGTGTCCGAAGGTACTCGACGATTTCAGGATCAATGTTGCGCGCTTGCAACAAGGCCAGGGTTTCGCGCGATTTCGAGCAGCGGGGATTGTGCCAGATTGTGACTTTTTTCATACGGTGAAATCATGAACTGACTGAGGTGGAATCGGCGACACTATAGCGCAAGCTCGGCGCTTGACGGTCGCGAATGGCGCTGTTAGCTTGCCAACCGCTGCCAATTAGCGCCAAAACGTCAGTGTTTCCCATTGCCAAATAGCGCCTTCAAACTCTGTTGCCTCGTGCTGTTGTTGCTGACCTTGTCGGCTTGTGCAGGCGCGCCTGTACAGGAAATGAGCAACGCGCGACAGGCAGTGGCGGCCGCGGAACAGAGTGGGGCCGGGAAGGCGGCACCGCGGCATCTGGCCTTGGCCAAGCACCTGCTGCAGGCGGCTCAGACCGCCCTTGACCGGGCCGAGTATTCAACCGCCCGGGAAGATGCGCTCCAGGCCCGCCGGGAGGCACTGACGGCGATCAGGATTAGCCAGGGACTGGAAAGTACGGATCTGGCACCACCCTGAAATTCCCGTGTTTTCCTTATGTTAAGGCATATAGTTTGCTTGACACCGTAGATAAGGTGGCGCTACTCTGTTCACCACTTTTTCGCCCAGTCAACCGGCGCGGCATAATTTCCGTTGCCAGAACAACAACTTGAGGTTGGAGACCTACCCATGACAAAGAACTTTGTAAAACAGCTTGCCGTGGTGCTGCTGACCGCTGGTGTCGCCGTTGGTTGTGCTACTAAACCCAAGCCCGCGCCAAAGGCGGCTGCACCGAGTGCGGCCACGGCGCAGGCCATGAATGATGCCCAGGCGGTGATCACCGGTGCACAGGCACCTTGCACCGATACCGGCAACGCGTCGGACCTGATGACGCAGGCGCAGGCCGCTTCCCAGGCCGGTGACGACGCCAAGGCTCAGCAGCTCTATGCGCAGGCCAAGCAGGTTGCGACCGACGCGATCAACAACTGCTACCTCAGCCATGCCAAGGATTTGTTGGCCCAGGCACAGGGTTACACCAACCTGAATGCCGATCAGCAGAACCGCCTCAACGAAGGCCAGACCGACATCAACAACAACCAGGGCAAGCCCGCTTACGACGTGCTGAGCGCGCTGGTTGCGGAACTGCAGGCCGCCAAGATGACCTACACCGTGGTCAAGGGCGACAGCCTGTGGAAGATCGCCGGCAAGTCCGACGTCTATGGCAATCCGTTCGAATGGCCGCTGATCTTCAAGGCCAATGCCGACAAGATCAAGCATGCCGATACCATCTATCCAAAGCAGGACTTCGATGTCATGAAGAACCCGCTGAAGACGGATGCGGATGCGGCATCGGACTATGCCAAGCACCGTGGCGCGTGGCAGAACCACAAGGCCGACAAGCGTGATCGCAAGTGGCTGGAAGGCAGCAGTTCGGCAATGCCGGCGAGCGAACCGGCTCCGGCCGCTGCTCCTGCACCGGCAGCGGCTCCCGCACCGGCGGCAACCACCAAGGCGGCGCCTGCAGCTGCCAGCACCGGCGGTTGATGCTTAAACTTCAGATTTTTGATTCTTGAAGGGCCCTTCGGGGCCCTTTTCTTTGAGCTGCTCAGTACCGCTCACCGATAATATGAGAATGATCTGCAAGCGTTGCCTGGTATCCGGAAAGGTGCAGGGTGTTTTCTATCGCGCTAGTACAGCGCAACGTGCCCGTGCACTGGGCGTGAGTGGGCATGCCATGAATCTGCCGGACGGACGGGTAGAAGTGTTGATCTATGGTGACGCACAGGCTGTTGACGCGCTGTGCGAGTGGTTGTGGGAGGGGCCACCGTCAGCGCAGGTAACGGACGTGGTCATTCATGATGAACGGATCGTGGACGTCCCTGCCGGTTTTATCACCCGCTAGCGCTTCCCGGCGCGTGCAATCCTGCTTAGTCCCAGTACCACTTCCGGCTCAGCGCCTTCAATACCTTGTCCGAATAATTGATGCCGTCGGTAACGCCGTTGTAGCGTTGCAGCGCTTCGCGAATGTCGCCGTGCGACTGATCGAGATAATACTTGAGAATCGTGCAGCCCATGCGCAGGTTGGTGCGCATGTGAAACAGGTTATCATCCGGGCGGTCGATCAGCGTCAACCAGAACGGCATGATCTGCATCAGGCCGCGTGCGCCGGCGTTGGAAATCGCATAACGGTCGAAACGACTTTCCACGTCTATTACGGCCAGTACCAGCTCCGGCGAAACATTGGCCCGCGCGGCTTCTTCGTGAATCATCTTCAACAGCGCCAGGCGCCGTTTGTTATCGGGAATCAGCGGCTCCAGCCGCTCCGACATGGTCATCAACCAGACCTGCGCCACGTACTTGTCGCGGAATCCCGTCGAGTCGGTCGCGGCTTGCCTGACGAGTTGAATCAGCGCAGGATCCGGCTGCTCGAATTTCTGGGCTAATGCCGGCAGGTTGACCAGCAACAGCGCCGAAAACAATGCGATACGATAACGCAAGCTCACGCAGCCGGTGCCCGCTGTTGTTGCAGCAACGCGAGCAGCCCGGTGCGCGGAAGGTCCTGATTTTCCGTGTCACGACGGCCCTTGTATTCGACGGTGCCAGCTTCGAAGCCACGTTCCGACAACACGACCCGGTGCGGGATGCCGATCAGTTCGGCGTCAGCGAACATCGGGCCGGGACGCAGGACACGGTCGTCGAACAGCACGTCATAGCCCGCCTGAGTCAGTTCGTCATACAAACGCAGCGCTTCCTCTTGCAGCTTCTCCGACTTGTACATATTCAGAGGCAGCAGGGCGATATCGAATGGCGCCAGCGGTGCCGGCCAGATGATGCCGCGCGCGTCGTGATTCTGTTCGATCGCCGCGGCCACGATCCGGGATATGCCGATACCGTAACAGCCCATGTGCAACACGCTGGCTCGACCCTGTTCGTCCAGTA
>DASUXE010000181.1:0-3940 GCA_036378075.1 Gammaproteobacteria bacterium | reverse complement strand
CGTTATCTCGGCCAGCAGCTGCCCAAGGACTTGGCACATTTCCGTCGCGAACTGAATCGGCCCGAGAACCGCGATCAGGTCATCGTGTTTGCGGTCGTGGACCTGGATCATTTCAAGGAACTGAACGACAGCGCAGGACATTTCGCCGGCGACGAACTGTTGAAGCAGGTTGCGAACGTGCTGGTCGCGAGCATGCGCTTCGGCCACTACGTGGTGCGCTGGGGTGGCGAGGAATTCCTGATCGTGTTTCGGCCAATGCCACGCAGCGAAACCGCGCGCGTCGTTGCCAGAGTCCACGGAGCGGTCGGCAGCACCCGCTATACGCTTCCCAACAGCGAACGTATCAACATCACCTGCTCAATCGGTTTCACCGAATATCCGTTTGTCGGCGGCGACCCGGATGCAGTCGGCTGGGAAACCCTGGTGAACCTGGCGGACAGCGCACTGTATGCAGCCAAGGCAGCGGGCCGCAACTGCTGGCTGGGATTGCGGCCGGGTGCGAAGTTCAATTCGGTTTCACTCAGGGAAGACCTGCTTAAAGGACTGGATGCCATGCTGGATGAAGACAAGCTCATGCTCATCAACAGCCTCTGATCCCGGAAGTCGCGCCGGGCTGCCGGTAAACGATCGTATTCTGAACAGCGTCAGCGCTGATAACCGAGTTTCGGATACCAATCGCTGCCCCGTCCTTCAGGCGTGAGATCCAGCAGATTCCACAGCGGCCAGATCATGTCCACATGACGCGGATGCTGGTTCTTGCCAGCTTTCACGAACATCAGTTCGCTACCCCAGAAGTGACGTACCTTGCCATTGCGTTTGACGAACACATTCAAAGCCGGCTGCTGATGGCCTTCGGCGTCTTCGCCAAAATAGTCCCGGTTATAGTTGCTGCCGGCTGACGAAAGAAATTTGAGATGCCGCCAGCCACGCTCGCGTGCAAAGGTGAGGATGCGCGGCAGCGGAGATTTCGCCACCACCGCGATATCCGCGCGTTGCGACACATGCACTGCCGCGCCGTCCAGTGAATCAATGATCGAGGTGCACATCGGACACGGTTGCGCCATGGCGGGCCCGTACATGAAGCTGTAGAGAATCAGGGTGTGCGTGTCCGGCTTGAACAGGTCCAACAGTTTGACCCTGTGGGAACCCATCACATCCACGGGCTCTTCGAATACATAGTCTTCCGGCACTGCACCGCCTACCGGCAACTTGCGCCGGAGCGCGGCAACCGACTCGACCTGATCACGCAACGCAATCTCGGCTTTCAGCAGCCGGTTGCGCGCACGCCGGTACTCCGGCGATTCATTGGGGAAACGCTCGCTGCTGAGCGGTTTGCGAACGAGTTTCTTCTTGCGCTTGGTAACGGCCATGACCAGTCTTCCCGGATGTGAACGCCCGGAAGAGCATACCTCAACTCCGGAATCCTATTCGGTGTGGCCGCCAGCTTTGCCGCTGCGCCGGACCGCGGCGCCATTTTCATACCAGGCGCGGCTGCGATTGATCACGGCGACGGCCGTAAGCATGACGGGAACTTCGATCAGCACGCCGACCACGGTCGCCAATGCCGCACCCGAACGAAAGCCGAACAGCACGATGGCAGTAGCCACCGCCAGTTCGAAAAAATTGGATGCGCCGATCAGCGCCGACGGGCCGGCAACGCAATGCGGCGAACCGGATGCACGATTGAGCAGATAGGCAAGTCCGGAGTTGAAGAACACCTGGATCAGGATCGGGATCGCAAGCAGCACGATCACCAGCGGCTGGGCGACGATCTGTTCGCCCTGAAAACCAAACAGCAACACCAGGGTTGCCAGTAACGCCAGCAGCGACACCGGATGCATGAAATCCAGCACCCGCTTCATGCGCGCCGTGCCGTTACCGCCTGCCAGCAATCTGTGCCGCCACAATCCGGCAATGATCAGCGGCGCCACGATGTACATGACGACCGATAGCAGGAGTGTGTTCCAGGGAACGGAAATCGAGGACAGTCCCAGCAGCAGAGCCACAATGGGGGCAAAGGCAAAGATCATGATCACATCGTTGAGCGCGACCTGTGACAGCGTAAAGTGCGGTTCGCCATCGGTGAGATGGCTCCAGACGAACACCATGGCGGTACATGGTGCGGCTGCGAGAATAATCAGGCCGGCAATATACGAATCTATTTGATCAGCAGGCAGATATGCCCGGAACAGATAGCCGATGAAAACCCAGCCGAGCAAGGCCATGGAAAACGGCTTGATTCCCCAGTTCACCAATAGCGTCACGCCCATCCCGCGCCAGTGTTCGCGCACGCCCTTGATCTCCTTCAAGTCGATTTTGAGCAGCATGGGTATGATCATCAGCCAGATGAGTGCCGCCACCGGCAGATTCACACGCGCCACTTCGATTGCACCAATGCTGTGAAATACCTGCGGCAACGCCTTACCCAGCAGAATGCCGGCGCCGATGCACAGGAATACCCAGATGGTGAGATAGCGTTCAAACACGCCCATGCCGGAGCTGCGCGCCTTATGGCTGTTGGTTTCAGTTTGGTCGGACACGGGAGATTCTCCGGAAATCATGCGTGGATGCCATATGCGTGTATTCAGCCAGCGCCGATCTGTTTGATCTGTTTCTGAATCGCCAGGGTGTCGAGTTTGTCCAGCGGTAATGCCGTGAACAATTCAATCCGGCGACTCAGCACCATCAGTGCATCACGAAACGCCTTGCGCATTTCGGCATCGCTGCCTTCGACGGCCGCCGGGTCGGGGATCCCCCAGTGCGCGGTCATCGGCCGACCGGGCCAGTACGGACAGGCTTCGTTTGCCGCCTGATCGCAGACTGTGAACACGAAGTCCATTTGCGGCGCGTCGGGGCCGGCGAATTCGTCCCAGCTCTTGCTGCGCAGGCCATCGGTGGAGAAGTGGTTTTGCTGCAGTAACTCGAGCGCAAACGGATTGACCTTGCCATTGGGATGACTGCCTGCGCTATACGCATGGAACCGTCCATTACCGAGACGATTCATGACGACTTCCCCGATGATCGAGCGCGCTGAATTTCCGGTGCATAAAAACAGCACGTTGTAGATTTTTGACATGGATGGATTTACTCCAGGTTTTTCTTCATGAAAACTGATGAAGCCGGGCACAAGTGACTGAATTCTGCGGTTTTCCGAATGGCAACAGGTGCTTCTTCGCGAGGCACCGGCACATATCCCTGTGCGGTAAAAAAACTGTCGGCAGTCGTCGTAAGCAGATACAGATACGTGACGCCGAACTTATCGGCGCGCTTTTCAATCTCCTGCACCAGACGCTTGCCGAGCCCGGTGCCGCGCAGCAATGGCGCCACAACGACTGAGCGCAACAACGCCACGTTGCCGTGCTGTTCAAGGCCGGCCGCACCCACCACGGCGTCATCGGCATGAGCGACGAGAAAGTTTTCCAGCACAGCGGCAGTAAGGTCAGCGGTGGGAAGGTTTTCCGCTTCCAGCAGTCGATTCAGTGCGTCCTTGTCGCGAGAACGGAACGGCAAAAACGTGACCGCGCTCACCCGCAGCAGCCTGCCTTCCCAGCTTCTTTCGGATTGCAACAGGCTGTTTTGCCAGACGCACTTGCCGCCTGCGCGGCATCGGCTGCTTGTTCCGGTGTGCAGCAAGCACCGCCGGATTCCGTTTCATGACCGCCGTATACCGTCGCTTCTCCGTGGGTATAAAAACTTTCCCAGCGTATGCCCTGCGGATCTTCTGCCCAATACTTGTCCGAGTGCGCATAGCAACAGGTGGTACCGCGCTCCGCCAGCGTCACCGTCTCGGCAGCCTTGAGTCGTTCACCGATAACCTCCAACTCTGCAGCGTCCTCCGCCTGTATCCCCAGATGGTTGATGCCTGGAACGGGCTCGCGCTTCGAAATGGCGAAATTGACGCGTGGATCGTCCAGCATCCATTTGGCGTAGTCGTCCTTGC
>DASUXE010000180.1:0-2993 GCA_036378075.1 Gammaproteobacteria bacterium | reverse complement strand
CCGATCATTATCGTCTCCCCTACCCGTCTGGTCAGGATAAGCATGTGTGTACTCCTACAGCACTCAATCGTTTGTAATCAATTCCGTTTTGTTTTTATTACCCATCCCCTCAAGGGGCAGGAAGGGCTTATTGTCCCGGTTTACGCCTCTGTACTCAACCTGCCGCATCCCTGGCCGGACGCAGGAAGTCTTCCTGCGGCGGCGCTTCAAGACGAAAAGCTTCGTGCAAGGCCCGCACCCCCTGTTCCAAGTGCTTCTCGTTGACCACCACCGAGATCTTGATCTCGGAGGTCGCTACCATCCGGATGCCGATGCCTTCCCTGGACAAGGCCCGGAACATGGTCGCCGCAACACCCGCGTGCGAGCGCATACCGACGCCGACCAGCGATATCTTCACCACCCGGTCGTTTCCGACCACGGCCTCGGCGCCCATTTCGGCCAGATTGCGTTCCAGAATTTCCAGCGCCTGCGGGCAATCATTGCGATGCAGGGTAAAGGTGAAATCCAGCCGTCCGTCACGGGCGACGTTCTGCACAATCATGTCCACTTCGATATTGGCGTCCGCAACCGGACCCAGTATCCGGTAGGCGGTACCGGGTTCGTCCGGCACTCCCATCACGGTAATTTCCGCTTCATCGCGGTTGAATGCGATACCGGACACGATTGCGGCTTCCACGGCTTCATCCTCGTAGGTAATCAGCGTGCCCTCACCTTCCTTGAAGGTCGACAGCACGCGCAATGGAACATTGTATTTGCCGGCGAACTCGACCGAACGAATCTGCAACACCTTCGAGCCGAGACTGGCGAGTTCCAGCATTTCCTCGAACGTGATACGGGCCAGACGGCGGGCGCTCGGCACCACGCGCGGATCGGTGGTGTAGACGCCATCCACATCTGTATAGATCTGGCATTCATCGGCCTTGAGCGCCGCCGCAATCGCGACTGCAGTGGTATCGGACCCGCCGCGGCCGAGCGTGGTGATGTCGCCGCGCGCGTTCACGCCTTGGAAACCTGCCACTACCGGCACGCAACCGTCCGCGATTGCCCGTCGCAGCCCGGCTTCGTCAATGGCTTCGATGCGCGCCTTGGTGTGCGCGTCGTCAGTCAGAATGCGCACTTGTGCACCCGTGAACGAGCGCGCCTTGCAGCCGCGCTTCTCGAGCGCAATCGCCAGCAGCGCGATGGTGACCTGCTCACCGGTGGCGAGCAGCACGTCAAGTTCGCGTGCGCTGGGACGTGAGCTGATGCTTTTGCCGAGTCCGAGCAGACGATCGGTTTCACCAGACATTGCCGAGACCACCACCACAATTTCGTGGCCATTGTGGCGCGCGGCAAGTACTTTGTCGGCGACGTGTTCAATACGGGAACAATCGGCCACGGAGGTGCCGCCGTACTTCTGCACGATCAGCGCCACAGCCGGTCTCCGTTGTTCATGTGCGAGTGTGCGACTCCACGCTCAGTCGAGATGGGACCGGACCCAATCGGGTACGGAATGCAGCGCGGCGTCGAGCGCGCCGGGATTATCGCCACCGGCCTGCGCCATGTCGGGCCGGCCGCCGCCCTTGCCGCCCACTTGCTGCGCCACCGCGTTGACCAGTTCACCGGCTTTCAGTTTCGCCATCCGGTCTGCGGTCACACCGGCGACCAGACGCACCTTGCCCTCTTCAACCGCCGCCAGCACGATCGCCGCCGAACCCAGTTTGTTTTTCAACTGATCCACGGTATCGCGCAGGGTCTTGGCGTCAGCGCCGTCGAGACGCGAGGCCAGCACCTTGATGCCGTTCACGTCCACCGCCTGTGCTGCCAGATCGCCGCCCTGACGGCTGGCCATTTTGCCCTTGAGCTGTTCGAGTTCCTTTTCGAGTTTGCGATTGCGTTCCAGCAGCTGACTGACTTTCTCTTCGATATTGTCGAGACCGCCTTTGGTCAGTTCTGCCACATTGCGCAAGGTATGCTCGGCGTGATGGATCCAGGCCAGCGCGCCCTCGCCAGTCACCGCTTCGATACGACGCACGCCGGCGGCCACGCCACCTTCGCTGACAATCTTGAACAGGCCGATATCACCGACCCGGCGCACGTGGGTACCACCGCACAGCTCGGTGGAGAAGTCGCCGAACTTCATGACTCGTACCGTGTTGCCGTATTTTTCGCCGAACAACGCCATGGCCCCGGATTGAATCGCCTCGTCGTAGCCCATCTCGCGCACATCGGCTTCCGCGTTGCGGCGGATCTGTTCATTGACCAGATCCTCGATGCGCTGCAATTCATCGGCCGTGATCGGCTGGTAATGCGAGAAATCGAAACGCAACCGGTCCGGCGCGACCAGCGAACCTTTCTGGGCCACGTGTGTACCCAGCACCTGGCGCAATGCAGCATGCAACAAATGCGTCGCCGAATGATTCAGCACCGTCGCCGCACGCAGTGTTTCGTCCACCTCGGCATTGACACTGTCGCCGACTTTCAGTTCGCCTTTCGTCACCGTGCCGAGATGCGCGTGTGCGCCACCGCCACGTTTCTGCGTGTCCTCGACCTTGAATTCCGCAGCGTTTGAACGCAACACGCCTTTGTCACCGATCTGGCCGCCGGACTCCGCATAGAAGGGCGTCTGATCCAGAATCACCATGCCCTGCTCGCCGGTCTTGAGCGATTTAACGGCTTCCTTGCCGCGGAACAGCGCGACGATCTTGCCTTCGCTCTGCAGCGCTTCATAACCGGTGAATCTGGTGGTGACGTTGATCTCGACATCCTGACCGTATTCGGCATTGAACTGGCTGGCGGCACGGGCCCGTTCGCGTTGTTTTTCCATCTCACGCTCGAAGCCTTCCGTATCCAGGGTCAGACCACGTTCGCGCGCAATGTCGTTAGTCAAATCAACCGGGAACCCATACGTGTCATACAGTTTGAAAATGGTTTCGCCGGGAATCTGCTTGCTCTTGAGTTTGGCAATCGCAGCATCCAGCAGACCCATGCCCTGCTGCAAGGTTTCCGCGAAC
>DASUXE010000179.1:0-2159 GCA_036378075.1 Gammaproteobacteria bacterium | reverse complement strand
CATCTGACGGTGGGTCTCGTCCTTGCCGTCGAACAGCTTCAGCAGGTTGTCCCAGCCAGCCGGCGCATAGCCGATGCCGAATTGGGCGGCAATCTCGCCGGTCAATCCGCGCTGTTTCAGATAGTCGACCGCGGCGGGCGTGGCCTTGAGCTGCTCCCGGTAGAAGCGTGCGGCCTTGTCGAGCACCGCATAGAGCGGGGCATTGCTCGACGCCTTTTCCTGTCCACCGCTTTCCTCCGGCACCTCGACGCCGGCAATCGAGGCCAGTTCGCGCACCGCGTCCGGGAATTCCATGTGCTCGTAATCCATCAGGAAGCCGATGGCGGTACCATGCGCACCGCAGCCGAAGCAGTGATAGAACTGCTTGGCCGGACTCACGTAGAACGACGGCGTTTTCTCGTTGTGGAACGGGCAGCAGGCGGAGAATTCACGGCCATGCTTTTTCAACGGCACGCGCTTGTCGATCACCTCGACAATGTCGATGCGCGTCAGCAGCTCTTCGATGAATCCTGGTGGAATGCGTGCCATGCCGATATGGCCCTTTTGGCCGATAACAGTGTTGCGTCGGTTATCCCGGTGCGCATTACCCGCTTCGGTAACGTTGTGCCTCGAAACTGCCGCGTCGGGTGCCCGGCCTGAATTGCGTATTCCGGCCGAACTCGTTGTGTCTGATAAAGAAGAATAGCCGACGGGCGTGGCTTTAGCCGCCCAGCTTTGCTTTGATTTTGCCGCTTACCGCACCCATGTCCGCCCGGCCCTGAACCTTGGGTTTGAGCAGGCCCATCACCTTGCCCATGTCCTTGATGCCGGCCGCGCCACTGGTCTGGATGGCCTCGGCGACCAGCGTATCGAGTTCTGCGTCGCTGAGCTGCGCCGGCAGATAGGCCTGGATCAGGGCGATTTCGGCCAGTTCCTGATCCGCCAGATCCTGACGGTTGCCGTTCTGGTACTGGGTCACCGAATCGCGGCGCTGTTTCATCATCTTGTCGAGTACCGCCAGCACCTGGCTGTCGTCGAGCGTGATGCGCTCATCCACTTCGCGTTGTTTGATGGCGGCGAGGATCAGCCGGATCACACCGAGGCGCGGCTTGTCGCCGGCGCGCATGGCGTCCTTCATGTCATTCGTGATTTTTTCTTTCAAAGACATAACTGATCACCACCCCGAAAAAAATTACGGCGCCGTTCTTGCGAAAAGCGCCGTAGCAGGTTTGTCGATTGCGAGCCACGCGGCTCGAAACTTCAATCAATAGAGACGGATACGACGCGACTGTTCACGGGACAGTTTCTTCATGTGGCGCTTCACGGCCGCAGCCTGCTTGCGCTTACGCTCCTGGGTGGGCTTTTCGTAAAACTCACGGCGGCGCAGTTCGGTCATCACGCCGGCTTTTTCGCAGGCGCGCTTGAAGCGGCGGAGGGCCGCATCGAAATGTTCGTTTTCCTTGACGCGTACGCTGGGCATTCGGTTCTCGCTTTATCGGGCGGGCGGCCCCATGGCCACCCCGGAAAGGGCGGGAATTCTACCGGCCGGCGTGTAGAATTGCAAAGCCTGACGCCACTTTAGAGTCCGTTCCCCTTGCAAGTCCTCGGCATCGAAACCTCCTGCGACGAAACCGGCGTCGCCGTCTATGACGGCGAGCGGGGCCTGCTGTCGCATGCGCTCTACAGCCAGATCCCGCTGCATGCCGAATATGGCGGGGTGGTGCCGGAATTGGCCTCCCGCGACCACGTCCGCAAGCTGCTGCCGATGGTGGAAACCGCGCTGGCCAGGGCCGGCAGTGGCCGCGAACAGATCACCGGGATCGCCTATACCGCAGGCCCGGGTTTGCTGGGGGCCTTGCTGGTCGGCGCCTGTTTTGCGCGCTCACTGGCCTTTGCCTGGCAGGTGCCGGCGGTGGGTGTCCATCATATGGAAGGGCATCTGCTGGCGCCGATGCTGGAGGAGCCGAGGCCGGAATTTCCGTTCTTGGCGCTCCTGGTCTCCGGCGGGCACAGCATGCTGGTTGAGGTGCGCGGGGTAGGGCAGTACCACACCCTTGGTGAATCCATCGACGATGCCGCCGGCGAAGCCTTCGACAAAGTCGCCAAACTGCTCGGTCTGCCATATCCGGGCGGGCCGCATCTCGCCAAGTTGGCGCTGTCCGGTGTGAGCGGCCGTTTCA
>DASUXE010000178.1:0-2542 GCA_036378075.1 Gammaproteobacteria bacterium | reverse complement strand
CACGGTGCAACTGAAATTCCACGTCGCGGCAAAACAATATCCGGAGCAGGATCTGACCATCACCAACCCGCACATGGTGAACCCCACGCCTGCCGAACTGAAACGCATCGAACGCGAACAGGCGCATCTGCACCACGTTCTGGATACCTGGAAATCACGCAACGATCCCGGTCTGGCATTCATCTGGCCGGCGGCCGGACCACAGACCAGCGGCTTCGGCCTCAAACGCGTGCTCAATGGCGAGCCACGCAGTCCGCACAGCGGCATCGACATCGGGGCAGCAGCCGGCACCCCGGTAAAAGCACCGGAATCCGGCACCGTGGCGGACATCGGTCACTATTATTTCTGTGGCAACACCCTCACCATCAATCTGGGGCAGGGACTTTACAGCGTGTACTGTCATTTGAGCCGCATCGATGTGCGCCGCGGCGCACACGTCAAACGCGGCGAAATCGTCGGCGCGATCGGCGCAACCGGCCGCACCACCGGACCGAATCTGCACTGGACCGTGAGCCTGAACGGCACGCCGGTGAATCCGCACGACTTCCTGGTGGAAGGCCCACCGGAAAATGCCGGGCCGGAACAGCAGTCCAAATAGTTCCAGAGGCGTCTGTGAAAGTCGGGGGCTGGATTATGAAGGATCAGCTCGCGTAGCTGAGCGGTTTGGCGCTGCGCGTATACCAGTCATCGTCCACCGGCGCGAATATGTGACAGTTCGACATCTCGCCACCGTAGATATGCAATGAGACCGAACTCCGGTCGGCAAGTGCATTGCGGATGCGATGATATTCATGCGGTGGAATCAGGCACCCTGCGGAACCCACGCCGGCCTGCACCGTGCCGCGGTATTCAAACCGGTAACGATCACCGGCCCGTTGGCTGAGTTCGTATTGATCGACTTCGATCTGTCCCTGCCAGACGCCTTCCACACACCACATCCCTGAGTGATCGTGAATCGGTGTGCCTTGCCCCGGTCCCCAGGTCATCGCCACCACGGTGTAACCGAATTCCTCGCTGCGATACAGCAAACGGCGCGCGTAGTGTCCGGGCTGCGGTTGGCATGCGCATTCCGGCAGCACCATGTCCCGCTTGCGTATCAGGTTGCAGAGCGCGTCCTTGACGACTTGAGTGGTGCGCTGTGGATCGTCAAGACGCACCGCTGCATCGAGCAGGGCGATCAGCCGGTCCGAGCCGATGAAGTCGATGGGCGGCATCGTCCGGGTCAAAGGGCGGCGAGAAAATCGCCGATCACCGGCCTGAATCGCGCCATGTCCACCAGGAAGGAATCATGCCCCTGCTTCGAGGCCAGCGCGTCAAATTGCGTGGCTATGCCGGCGGTCTGCAAGGCGTTGGCAAGTTCGCGCTGCTGATGCAATGGAAACAGGATGTCGCTCTCCACACCGACCACGTGGGCATGTTTCAACTGCAGACGGCTGAATGCCTTGGCCACGCTGCCGCCGTGCTCGGCGACATCGAACAGATCCATGGCGCGCGAGAGATACAGATATGAATTGGGATCAAACCCGCCGACGAACGCGCGCGCGCGGGCTTCCAGATACGCTTCGACTTCGAATTCAATACCAAAAGGCTTGCCGCTGTCGTCGCTGGCGCGCTCGCGACCGAAGCGTTCGACCCATTCGCCGGCGGAACGGTACGACATCATGCCGAGCTTGCGCGCCAGACGCATGCCTTCACGCGGTCCTTCGCCCGGCTGGTAATTACCCTCGCACCAGGCAGGATCGGTACGGATCAGTTCACGCTGCAAGGAACGCACCGCGATCGCAAACGGTTCGGAATGCGTGGCTGACGAGATACTGACCAGGGCATCCGCTTCGCCCGGGAACAACATCGCATAGGCCAGCGCACTCATGCCGCCCAGCGATGCCCCCATCACGACGTGCACGCGCGGGATTCCCAGCACCCGCAACGCTTCGCGCGCGGCGCTGGCGATGTCCTCCACTGTCAGAGTCGGGAATTCCAGCGCATAGGGGCGCCCGGTGGCCGGATCGGCAGACTCCGGTCCGGTGGAACCGAAACAGCTGCCCAGCGAATTGATGCAGACCACGTGGAACCGCTGCGTATCCAGCGGCTTGTCAGGTCCCAGCATCTCCTCCCACCAGCCTGGCGTGTGATCAGCGGGAGAAGAAGCCGCGTGCGCCGATGGTGACAAGCCGGTGAACAACAGCAATACATTGCTCTTGTCCGCCGCGAGCCGGCCCCAAGTTTCGCAGGCAATCTGCGCGCCGTGCAACACGCCGCCCGAGCGCATCATGAACGGCGATGGCAATTTCACGATGCGGCGCGCACCGCTGACGACGGTGGAATCGGGGATTGCAGTGCTCAAGTCGGCAAATTCCATGCTGCGAGAGCCGCTATTTTGCCTGAGCGGTCAGACCGGCGCCAGCGGCCCCGTCAGTGCAGCCATAGCCAGAAAAACGCCAGGCCGCCCGATATCAGGAAGAACGGAATCGACCACACGTGAAACACAAACAAGCCGCCGCGTTGATGCCCCAGGCGCAACGCGATGATATTGGCCAGCGAA
>DASUXE010000177.1:0-8976 GCA_036378075.1 Gammaproteobacteria bacterium | reverse complement strand
GTCGTATGCGCAATTTTTGCAGGCGGCAGCGCCGGTGCTGGAAACACTGAACGACGTGAAAGGTCCTTCATTGCAGGGCGCCGAGATGAGCGGCGGCACCGGCATTCTGAAAGCCCAGGCAGCTTGCCCGTTTCAGGCATTCGCCCGCTATCGGCTTGGCGCCGCGCCGATGGTGGTGCCGGGGCCGGGACTCGATCCCGCCGAGCGCGGCAGTCTGTTGCATGACGTTATATACCGCGTGTGGGGAGAACTGCACGATCACGCGACGCTCACCGGCATGGACGAGTCCGCAGGCCAGGCGCTGGTCGGAAGGCACGTGGCGGCGGCGCTCGCGGCGGCGAAATCACGCCAGCCGGAAGTCTTTACAGCGCGGTTTCTTGCGCTCGAGCAGCAACGCCTGGTGAAGCTGGTCATGGATTCGCTGCAGCTCGAGCGTGATCGCCAACCATTCGAAGTCGAGCAGCGCGAACACATGCAGCCGGTAAAGATCGGACCGTTGGCGCTGAATACCCGGGTGGACAGGATTGACCGGCTTGCCGACGACAGCCGGGTGATCATCGATTACAAGACCGGCGATGCCAAGCCGGCCGCCTGGAGCGGCGAGCGTCCGGACGAACCGCAATTGCCGTGTTATGCCGTAACGGCGACCGATCCGGTTGCAGCAGTGCTGTTCGGCATTCTGCGTCCCGGCGAAACCGGCTATCGGGGTTACGCGCGCAGCGCAGACGTGGTGCCAGGCATTGCCGCCTTCGAACAGGAAAAATCCCGGCCGGACGATTGCGATAACTGGGAGGCGTTGTTCGACCACTGGCAGAAGGTGTTGACCGGTACGGCTGCGGCATTCGCTGCCGGCGAAGCGCGTGTCGACCCGAAAAGCCGCGTCCGCACCTGTGGCTACTGTCATCTCGCAGCACTGTGCCGGATTGACGAGCTGCAACAGGCGGGAGAACCGGACGATGAATAAAGCGATTGCCGATCAGGCGATACGCGCACACGCGCTCGATCCCGATACCTCCTTCATCGTGCAGGCACCGGCCGGGTCCGGCAAGACCGAGTTGCTGAGCCAGCGCTATCTGCGCCTGCTTGCCACGGTGAACGATCCGGAAGAGATCGTTGCCATTACCTTCACGCGCAAGGCGGCCGGCGAGATGCGCAGCCGTATTGTGAAGGCGCTGGAAGCAGCGGAACAGGAAACAGCGCCGGCCGAACCACACCGGCGCCACACCTGGGAACTGGCGCGTGCCGCACGGGCGCGCGATCAGCAACGCGACTGGCAGCTGGTTGCGCATCCTGCACGTTTGCGGATTCAGACTATCGATTCATTGAATGCAGAACTGACCAGGCAGATGCCGTTGTTGTCGGGCTTCGGCGCGCAACCCGGCATCGCCGAGCGGCCGCAGCCACTGTACGAGGAAGCGGCGCGCCGCACCTTGCTGTTGCTTGAACAGAACGATCAGGCGCAAAGCGATCTGGTCGCGACCCTGTTGCAACATGTGGATAACGATATACCACGGGTCATCGGCTTGCTGGCGAACATGTTGCCACGGCGCGATCAATGGTTGCGGCACACCGGTGCCGGACAAAGCCAAAGCCGCCGGTCTGAACTGGAACAGGCGTTCCGACACGAAATCGAACATCAGCTGCAGTTGCTTGCGACAGCCGTTCCGGAAAGGTATCGCCATGAACTGGTCGAGCTGGCAGCGCACGGTGGCGGGGTGTTGTCCCAACGTGGTCAGTCATCGCCGTTGTGCGCGTGTGCAGAATTACAGAAATATCCAGCCGCCCAAGTCGACGCTTTACCGGTATGGCAGGGTATCGCTGAACTGCTGCTGACCAAACAGGACCAGTGGCGTAAAAGACCGGACAAGAACCTCGGCTTTGATCCCGGGAGCGATGCGAAAATCCATCTTCAGGGTTTGATTGAACAGCTGGAATCGCAGGATCAGCTGCGGGAACACCTGCGCAAGGCTCGGGTGTTGCCGCAACCGCGGTTCGAAGCCAGTCAATGGCAGATGCTCGATGCATTACTGAGCCTGTTGCCGCTGAGCGTGGCGCAACTCAAGGTGTTGTTTGCCGAGCGCGGCCAGGTCGATTATGCGGAGGTCGCGTTATCGGCCTTGTCGGCGCTCGGTACGGCAGAGGCGCCGACCGATCTGGCGCTGGCGCTGGATTATCGCATTCGGCATCTGCTGGTCGATGAATTCCAGGACACATCTTTCAATCAGTTCCTGTTGCTCGAACGCCTGACATCGGGATGGCAGACGGGCGATGGCCGAACCCTGTTCGTGGTCGGCGATCCCATGCAATCCATTTACCGGTTCCGTGAAGCGGAAGTCGGGCTGTTCCTGCGCGCACAGCAATATGGCATCGGCAACGTGTCGTTGACGCCATTGACGCTGCGCGTGAATTTCCGTTCCCGGCAGGGAGTGGTCGACTGGATCAATGCCTGCTTTGAAAAAATCTTTCCGGCACAGGCCGATGTGCAGAGCGGGGCGATCAGCTACAGCGCGTCCGAGGCCTGGCATGCGGCGACCCCGGAGACGGCGGTGCAGATACATCCCGGATTCGAAAAAAATCCCGAACAGGAAGCGGCTCAAGTAATCGAATTGATCCGCCAGGCTCATCTGCGGCAGCAGAAGGTGGCGGTGCTGGTGAGGGGCCGCAACCATCTGGTCGCGCTGGTGCCGGCACTGCGCCGGGCAGGGATCCATTTCCGGGCCATGGAATTGGAAGCGCTGGGTGAAAGGCCGGTTGTGCATGACTTGGTCGCGTTGACCCGCGCCTTGCTGTATCCGGGCGATCGCACCGCCTGGCTGGCGGTGTTGCGCGCGCCCTGGTGCGGTTTGGATCTCATGGATCTGCACGCGCTGGTTGCCGGGAGCGACACACCGACGCCTGAATTGCTCGCCGACGAGTTGCGTTGCGCTGCGCTCAGCGAGGATGGCCGGGAACGTCTGGCGCGTGTGAAGCGGATGTTGCTGGATGCAGTGGCGCAGCGCCGTCGCGGCAGCTTGCGGGAACAGGTGGAACGGGTCTGGTATCAGGTTTCCGGACCGGCAACGCTGGCAACGCTCGAAGACCTCGATGATGCCGAGGCGTATCTGTCGCTGCTTGAGACGCTGGACGAAGGCGGTACGCTCACCGATGCGGCGATGCTCGATTCGGTACTCGCCGATCTGTTCGCGCAACCCGATCCGCAGGCCGACGACAGTCTGCAGTTGATGACCGTACACAAGGCGAAGGGCCTGGAATTCGACGTGGTGATCGTGCCGGGTCTGGGCGCCGGCAGCGGTCGCAGCGAGCGACCGTTGCTGGTTCATCTGGAACGCACCCGGGTACAAGGTATCCCGGATCTGTTGCTTGCGCCGCTGAATGCGCGTGGCAGCGATCAGGATCCGCTCTATGAACTGGTGTTCGGATTGCGGCGCGAACAGGAATCCTTCGAACAGCAACGGTTGTTGTACGTTGCCGCAACCCGCGCGCGCCAGCAGCTGCATCTGCTGGGGCATGCAGGCTGTCGCGAAAAGGACGGTCAGCGTGAATTGCAGCCGCCGCCCAAAGGTTCGCTGCTGGCAACCTTGTGGCCTGCGGTTGAATCGGAATACCGGCAGGCGCTCGCGGCGTATGTCCCATCGAACAATGCGGATCCTGGCCAGTCCAGCACTGTGCGCCAGACACCGTTGCGCCGTCTGCCGCGCGACTGGACAGCACCCACGCCGCTATCCGGCGTGGCGTGGGAGGAAACAGGTCTGACAACGGAAAGTCTGCCGGAAGTCGAATTCGAATGGGCGGGCGATACCCTGCGGCACATCGGCACCGTCGTTCACCGGTTGCTGCAACGCATTACCGCCGACGGACCGGATGTCTGGAGCCCGGCGCGGCTTTCGGCAAGCAGGGATCAGGTCCGTGAGCTGCTGCTCGAGGCTGGCGTGCCGGTGCGCGAACTGGAGGATGCCGCGCACACGGTGCTGGCAGCGATTGAGCGGACCCTCGCGGATCAGACCGGGCGCATGATTCTGGCCGCGCAGGGTCCGGATGCACACAGCGAATACGCACTCAGTCGACTGGATGACGGGCAATTGGTCTCGGGTGTGATCGACCGGACCTTCGTGGATAATGACGGAGTACGCTGGATCGTTGATTACAAAACCAGCCGTCATGAAGGCGGCGACCTGGCTGCATTTCTGGCGCGTGAAGAACAGCGTTACCTGGCCCAGCTGGCGCGTTATGTGCATTTCATGCGCTTGCGCGAGGAACGGCCGATCAAGGCCGGATTGTATTTTCCGCTGTTGGGCCGTTTCCATGCGGTCGATATGCGTAAACTGGAACAGGCATGAACACAACAACCGATCCCAGACTGGTCGTTGCCATCTCGTCACGTGCCTTGTTTGATCTCGAGGAGAGTCACCGGGTATTCGTGCAGCAGGGACTGGAAGCCTATTCCCGTTACCAGATCGAACATGAGGAAGACCTGCTGTCGCCGGGCGTGGCATTTCCGCTGGTAAAAAAGCTGCTCAGGCTCAACAAGCCGGAGCAACCCAAACGCGTCGAAGTCATTCTGCTGTCGCATAACAGTGCGGATACCGGCCTGCGGATTTTCAATTCGATCCAGCATTTCGGCCTCGGCATCGAGCGCGCGGCATTCACCAATGGTGCAGCGCCGTGGCGCTACGTGGAACCCTTCAGTGCGGACCTGTTTCTGTCGGCGGAACCCGCCGATGTGGTGCAGGTGCTTGACGCCGGTTACGCAGCCGCGGCGATTGTGCCGTCACCGGCGCAGGCCGACGAGCGCGAGGAACTGCGTATCGCCTTCGACGGGGATGCCGTGCTGTTTTCCGACGAGGCGGAACGGGTTTATCAGGAGCAGGGGCTGGCGGCGTTCTCCCGCAGCGAGCAGGCGCAGGCGCGTCAGCCATTGTCGGGAGGACCCTTCAAACAGTTTCTCGCCGCACTGCAACAGATCCAGTCGGACTATGCACCGGATCAGTCACCGATCCGCACTGCCCTGGTTACGGCGCGTTCGGCGCCCGCGCATGAACGTGTTATTCGCACCTTGCGGGCCTGGAACATTCGCATTGACGAAGCCTTGTTTCTGGGTGGATTGCCGAAAGGTGCATTTCTCAAGACCTTCGGTGCGGATATCTTCTTCGACGATCAGAAAGGTCATGTGGAGGCGGCCGCGAGTTACGTGGCGACCGGGCACGTCCCGCACGGTGTAACCAACCGGCGGGATTGAACAATCAGGCTATTCATCTGGAAAGACTGCTATGCATGAAGAACTGGAAAGCTGGCATGAAGAAAAACAATCTGCGTTTCTTTACCGGATACTTTCCCGGCGGGAGAGCAGCAAGGAACTGAAAACGCTGTTTTCGAGACTGGCGGATGCAGCTGACGCGCAAGCTGTTTACTGGCAGAAGATTGCCGCCGGTAAAGGCGTGACATTGCCGTCCCGTTTCGAGCCATCAATGCGTGCCCGCATCGTCGCGCACATGATTCGCAGACTCGGACCGCGGCGCATGTTGCCGGTGCTCGCGGCCATGAAAGTGCGCGGACTGTCGGTGTATACGCAAGGTGCGCCAACGGGGCACGGGTCCCCGGTGGCAGGGCAGACCGAATTCCGGCACCGGCGCATGTCCGGCAGCGGTGGATTTCGTGCCGCGGTGTTCGGCGTGAATGACGGGCTGGTCTCGAACGCCAGCCTTATTCTGGGTGTCAGTGGCGCGTCGCTGGACAACCAGGTGATTCTCCTCACCGGTATCGCCGGCTTGCTGGCGGGCGCTGCCTCGATGGCGGCCGGTGAATACGTTTCCATGCAATCGCAGCGCGAGATGTTCGAATACCAGATTGGACTGGAAGCGCAGGAACTCAAGACTTATCCGGAAGAGGAAGCCGAAGAACTGGCGCTGATCTACGAGGCGCGTGGTATTGCGGCGACCGATGCAAAAAAACTTGCCGATACGCTGATTAACGACCCCGAACGTGCACTCGATACCCTGGCGCGCGAGGAGCTGGGATTGAATCCGCAGGATCTCGGTTCCGGCTGGCTGGCGGCAACTGCGTCGTTTGTCGCATTCGCGATCGGTGCAGCAATCCCGTTGCTGCCGTTTCTGTGGCGGCATGCAGCGCACAGTCTGGAGTGGACTATCGGTCTGACGTTGCTGGCATTGTTCGGAACGGGCGCGACCGCGAGCCTGTTCACCGGCAAGTCCACCTGGTTGAGCGGCCTGCGCATGGTCAGCATCGGTGTGTTTGCAGCCGGTGCAACCTATCTGGTCGGCCGGCTGTTCGGCACCGCGCTGGGTTGAATCACGGCGGACTCAGATGCTGGCGGCGTTCGGCCGCGATCCTGTCCCAACCGGGTTGCTCTGCGCGTAATTGCTGCATGATGGCACGATGGGTGCGTTCGCTGAATGCTGCATCCGGCGTGGTGCTGTGCTCAAGGTGAGCGACATAACTGACTTTGCGTGTCAGCACCAGCGGTACCGGTTGGGGTGGCAGCGTGTACGCGTCCGTGCGGTTATCGGTACCCTGGTTGTTGGTCTGGACGTAGAACGGGACAAACGCATTACCGATGACCGTCAGTCCCTGGTAGTCGCCGATGAACAGACCCTCGGCATTCGGCGCCAGATCGAGATCGAATGGTCCCGAGATATGCTGTTCGCTCCAGTGTGTACCGTCCATCGATGAGACAAACCAGTAGTCCGTAAGCAGGTGGCTCTTGTCGGTGGTGTTGTTCCGAAAATCGAAATAGCTCACCCCGATTGTGCCATCCGCAAGTATCGCGACGCTGGGCGTGAAGGCCGGAGTAGTGTGATCGGTATTGATCTCGATCGGCGATGACCAGGTCAGTCCATCATCGCTGGAACGTGACAGGGCGATGCCATCACGTTTTCCACCGCTGAAACGTGCGTCCTGCCAGACGACTGCCAGTTCACCTCCCGGTCCTGCGGCAATCTGCGGCAGGTCACTGCTGGTGCGTGCCCACGTGCCGGTATTCGGGTCCTGGATGCCGATGGATTCGGCCTGCGCCACGGTGACAGGTGCCGACCATGTCGCACCATGGTCGGATGAACGGATTACTTTCAGGAAAGCGGAGGTTGAACTGCTGGAGGTGTGCTCGTATTCGACAAATGCGTCGATCAGTGTGCCGCTCGGAGTGACAACAATTACGTTGCCAATCGTCTGGTTATCGACACCCGGATCATAAATCGGCCGCGCGGATTCCCAGGTGCTGCCGCCATCGGTGGTGCGTGAAAAATAGCTGGGTCCGAGGCCGTCGGCGGTAAGCCTGTCCCACACGGCGTAGACATAGTTCGAGTCATGCGGCTCCGCGGTGATGCTTTCCTTGTCATCAAACGCGTTTGCGCCATCGACGATCAATGCCTGAGCTGTACCCCAGGTGGCGCCGCCGTCGGTGGAACGGCTTACCAGTACGCCGCCGATTGAAGAAGGTGTCAGCGAATCGCCACTGAAAGAGATGGATATTGCGTAGGCCGTGCCGTTCGGCGAGAACGTTACCCAGGGATCCGAGGCACGCGCATAGTTCGCGTTATTGGCGTTGTCACCACCCGCGCAGATCGACATCACCAGCGGCTGGTTGTGCCAGGTGTTACCGTTATCCGTCGAATAGCCGGCCATCAGGCCGTGTGCGCCGCCGTCCGACCAGCGGTCCTGCTGCCAGACACCGATCAGATTGGAAGGATTGAGTGGATTGACAGCCACATAGGGTTCAACTTCCGCGTCCTGATATGAAGTACTGCCCGACAAGGCACCGCCGCAGTTAGTGCTGAACGGCGATGCTTTGCTGACGCGCACCAGTGGGGATGCGGGAGGTTGCAGAGCAATCCCGGAATTTGCCGGAGACGAGTTGGAGCTGCCGCCGCCACAGCCTGCAAGCAACACACCGAATGTCAGCAACAGCGGATGAAGTTTGACAGGCAATTTCATCACGTTCACCGGACCCTCGAGTGTTCAATACTACTTTATATAGTCATTATCCCCAGCTTTGCCAGCCTAGCACCGGGATTTTAAAAATAAATCAGATTTGGCCAAAAAAAACGGCGGGCCGAAGCCCGCCGTCCGATTTCACGATAACACCGTGGTTACCAGATGACGCAACGGTCCTTGTTCACCATCGGACTGTTATCCGGAATGCCGAAGGTTTTCTGGAACTGTGGCATGTTGGCCAGGGTGCCGTTGACACGATAGACACCCGGAGGGTGCGGATCGATGGTCACCAGGCGACGCGACTCCTCGGGGCGGATATTCATGGCCCAGACATGCGCTGCGCCCAGGAAGAACTGCTGATCCGGGGTGAAGCCGTCGATGGTTTTGGCATGCTTGTAGGCCTTGGAAGCGTGGAATGCACGCCATGCCAGGGTCAGGCCGCCAAAATCGGCAGTGGCTTCACCGGTGACCAGGTGTCCCTGCACATGCAGATCGCCGTCCACGGTGTAGGTCGAGAAGTGATCCGAAATGCAGTCAGTCGCTGCAGTGAATTTCTTCTTGTCTTCCGGGGTCCACCAGTTCTTGAGGTTGCCGTGCCCATCGAACTGGGAACCTTCGTCATCGAAGCCGTGCGTCATCTCATGGCCCATCACGAAACCGAGCGCGCCATAATTGACGGCTGCCGGTGCCTTCGGATCGAAGAACGGCGGCTGCAGGATACCGGCAGGGAAATTGATGTTGTTCATGGACGGATCGTAATAGGCGTTTACCGTCTGCGGCGTCATGCCCCATTCGCTCTTGTCCACCGGTTTGCCGATCTTGTTGAGCTCGCGTTCCTGCAGGAACACGTTGCCGCGGATCACGTTTGTGACGTAGGGACCGCGGGTAATCGTCAGCTTGGAATAGTCGCGCCACTTGTCGGGATAACCGATGCGCTCGCCCATCATGTCGAGTTTCTTTATGGCGGCCTTGCGGGTGGCCGGTGTCATCCACGACAGCGTTTCCAGGTCGCTCTTGAGCGCACCGCGG
>DASUXE010000176.1:0-2202 GCA_036378075.1 Gammaproteobacteria bacterium | reverse complement strand
CCCCTTACCCGCAGCGGCGGTTTCGAGTCGTGGAATCACATCGCGATCCAGTTCCACTGCGGTCAATGTGCCGCAACGTGCCAGCAAGGGCAGCGTGATCGCGCCGAGCCCCGGTCCGATCTCGACCAGGCATTCGCCGGGCTTTGGCGAGATCGCCAACAGAATCTTGTCGATGACATTCCGGTCGTGCAGGAAATGCTGACCGAAGCGCTTGCGGGCGCGGTGTTCGGTCACGGACGGCGACTCATGTTGATCGCTAACGCCAGCGCTGCTTCCAGGCTGCTGTGCTCGGCGCGGCCGCTGCCGGCCAGTTCCAGCGCCGTGCCGTGGTCCACCGAGGTGCGGATGATGGGCAGACCGAGCGTGACGTTCACGGCGTGCCCGAACCCGGCATATTTCAATACCGGCAACCCCTGATCGTGATACATCGCGAGCACCGCGTCGAACTGTTGCAGGTGCGCCGGGTTGAACGCGGTGTCCGCGGCAACCGGACCGGTCAGTTGCATCTGTTCTGCGCGCAATGCTTCGCATACCGGTGCGATGACGTCGATTTCCTCGCGCCCCAGATGGCCGGCTTCGCCGGCATGCGGGTTCAGTCCCAGCACCAGAATGCGTGGCGACGTAATCCCGAAACGGCCTTTTAATTCTGCGTGCAGTACGCGCAGCGTGTGCATCAATCCGTCGCGGGTAATGGCCGCCGGTACAGCTGACAGCGGCAGGTGCGTGGTTGCAAGCGCCACCCGCAACTTTCCGGCAGCAAGCAGCATGACCGGTGCGGAGGCATGGCAGCGTGCTGTCAGGTATTCGGTGTGACCGCTGAAGACGATACCTGCATCATTGATCACCGCCTTGTTTACCGGCGCGGTAACCATGGCGGCGAATTCGCCGCTGAGGCAACCGTCCACGGCGCGATCAAGCAGGGCCAGCACATAGCGGGCGTTACCGGGATTCAGCTTGCCGGCTCTGACCGGATCGGGCGCCGCAACGTCCAGAACCTGGAGCGTGCCGGCTGCATGGGGAGTCGATTGACCGGCTTGATAGCGCTCGAATTGCAGCGGGATTCCCAGTGTCCGTGCCCGCTCTTGCAGAACCTTCGCATCACCGAGCGCGACCAGCTGCGCATCATGCGGCTGCCGGGCCAGTCGAAGGCAGATGTCCGGACCGATGCCGGCCGGCTCGCCGGTGGTTAGCGCGATGCGAACCGGCTGCCCGGACATATCTGTCTCAATCGCCGGAAGTTGCGTCGTCGAGGTGATACTCGATATACGCCGAGCCTTTCAGCTGGCCCAGCCAGTCCTGCAGGATTTCATCCGATTTGCGCGCATAGATGGCTTCATACGCCTTGTTCTTGCGGGCTTCATCAGTCTGATCCGCTTTACGGCGGCCCAGTACCTGTGCGATGTGCCAGCCGTATTGCGACTTGAACGGCTCGCTGATTTGTCCGACCTGCAACTTGTTCATTTCCTTTTCAAACACCGGCACGGTGGAACCGGGGTCGACCCAGCCCAGATCGCCTCCATTGTTCGCCGAGCCTGAATCGTCAGAATACTGAGCAGCCAGTTTGGCGAAATCCGCTCCCGCCAGGATCTGTTTGCGCAGTTCCTCAAGCTTTGCCTTGGCTTGCTCGTCGGTCATCAGAGCGCTGGTTTTCAGCAGAATGTGACGCACGTGCGTCTGGGTAACCAGTACCTTGTTGTCCTGACGTTTGACGTCGTCAACCTTGACGATGTGAAATCCGCTTGAACTCTGGATCGGTTGCGAGATATCGCCGGGGTTCATGCTACTGATCACGGCGGTGAAAATGGTCGGCAGCTCGGACTGCTTGCGCCAACCGAGATCGCCGCCCTTGAGCGCCTGTTGGCCGTCTGAATCGGCGACAGCAGTCGCGGCGAAATCCGCGCCCTGCTTGAGCTTCTGGTAAATCGCTTCTGCTTTCTTGCGTGCGGCCGCCACCTGATCGGCGGTCGGGTTGACGGGGGTGGCAATCAGGATCTGTGAAAGATGATATTGGGTATTGGCGTCGCCGCTTTCCTGATCCTGTTTCAGCTGAGCTTCGACTTCGCGTGGCGTGATTCGCATCTGATCCTGGACCAGTTGCTGCTGCAGCTTCTGAATGATGATCTGGTCATGCAGTTCCTGCCGGAAATCCGCATAGTTCATGCCTTGCTGCTTGAGCTTGTCGGGCAACTGGCTGAGCGGGAT
>DASUXE010000175.1:0-3672 GCA_036378075.1 Gammaproteobacteria bacterium | reverse complement strand
GACAGCGACAATCTGCTTGAATGGTCTCATTGATCTTGACTCCTGAGAAGTATGTGAACAATCTCGCGTCAGAACCAGACGCGCAGTCCGGCGACAAACCGGCTTTCGTGCGATTGTTCGCCGGCCAGTTGCAGATAGTCCGCCGTGTGGCCGTAACTTCGGGCATACACCACCCCGATATACGGTGCGAACTGGCGACGGAATTCATAGCGCAGCCGCAAACCGAATTCGATATTGCTCAGGCCCGAACCGACACGGCGTGCCGGATCGTCCCGGCCGTAGAGATTGGTCTCGAGTTCCGGTTCCAGGATCAGCCGCTGGCTGAACAGAAGTTCATAGCTGGCGCGAACCCGTGCGGCGCTACGCCCGTTCGGTCCGATGAAACCGGCCGCTTCGAGATCCACGAAATACGGTGCCAGTCCCTGCACGCCGAAGGCCAGCCAGGTGCGTGACGGCGCATACCCGAAGTCCTGACGGACACCGAGCTGCATATCCCAGAACGCCGTGATGGCGCGATCGTAAAGCAGTTGCGCATCGGCGCTGTCGGTGATGCCGGCGGTGCGGTCACCTTCGCTCTTGATCCACAGTTTGTTGAAGTCGCCGCCGGCCAAGTACTGCGCTTCCCAGGCAAGTGTGTCGCCATTGCCGCCAAAACGGTTTTCAAATTGATCCAGCATCAGCTGACTGAACACGGCATTGTCGTCCATGTGCGCCGATTCGTTTGCCTGCGCGATGAGCGATGCGGCCAATGCGCATGCCGCCGAAAACAGGACTATCAGTTTGTGCATGATGGGCTCCTATTCCACGATGACTTCGCGGAACATGCCCGCTTGCATGTGATAAAGCAGATGACAGTGATATGCCCAGCCGCCCCTGGCGTCGGCGGTGACCTGATAGGTCAGATAGGTACCCGGCTGCACATTGACCGTGTGTTTACGCGGGCGCAGTTTGCCGTCACCGTTTTCGAGCTGGCTCCACATGCCGTGCAGATGAATCGGATGGTTCATCATGGTGTCATTGACGAGCTTGATCCGCAGTCGTTCGCCGTACTTGAAGTGGATGGGGTGCGCGTCTGAATATTTCGTGCCGTCGAAACTCCAAATGTAACGCTGCATGTTGCCGGTGAGATGGATCACCAGTTCGCGATCCGGCTCGCGTTGATCGTAGAAAGGCGTCAGCGCCTGCAAGTCCGCATAGGTGAGTACCCGTCGGCCGTTTCCGCGCAGGCCCACGCCGGGATCGTCGAGCCGCTGCACTGGATTCTTGACCACGTCGGTCACGCCCGGTCCGACGCTGATTGCCTGTTCCTGTACCGGAACCGCGCTCATGGCGTGAGAAGACATGTCCATGCCCGGCATGTCTGCCATGCTCATCGTGTGCTCGCCGTGCATGTCGGGCATCGACATGCCCATGTCTGCCATGCCGAGCAGGGGGCGCGGGTCCATCGCCGGCACCGGTACCGTCAAACCGGCGCGCGGTGTCAGGGTGCCGCGTGCGTAACCGGAGCGATCCATGGCTTGCGCAAAGATGCAGTAGGCCTGGTCGGCGAGCGGCTCTACGATGACATCGTAGGTTTCAGCCACCGCGATGCGGAATTCGTCGACCGTGACAGGTTCGATATTCTGGCCGTCGGCCTGGACCACAGTCAGCTTGAGTCCCGGGATGCGCACGTCGAAATAGGTCATCGAAGAACCGTTGATGAAACGCAGCCGCACGCGTTCGCCCGGTTTGAATCCCGCGGTCCAGTTCGCAGCCGGCGGGTTGCCGTTCATCAGATAGGTGTAGGTGTAGCCTGTGACATCGGCGATGTCGGTGGGACTCATGCGCATCTTGCCCCACATCAGCCGTTCGTCGAGTGCGTTCCAGAAACCCTTGCGTGCCGCTTCCTTGAAGAAATCCGGGACCGTGCGCTGCTGGAAGTTGTAGTAATCGCTCTCTTGTTTCAGATGCGCGAAGATGGCATCCGGGCTTTCGTCACTCCAGTCCGACAGCATCACCACGTAATCGCGATCACAGCGCACGGGATCCGCTTCGCGCGGGTGGATCACGAGCGGACCATACAATCCGGTCTGTTCCTGAAACCCGCTGTGACTGTGATACCAGTAGGTGCCGCTTTGCTTGACCTTGAACCGGTACGTGAAGGTTTCGCCCGGTGCGATACCCGGAAAACTTATTCCGGGCACCCCGTCCATGCCGGACGGCAGCAGAATGCCGTGCCAGTGAATGGATGAGGGCACCGGCAACTGGTTGTGCACACGCAAGGTGATCGTATCGCCTTCCCGCCAGTGCAGAGCGGGTGCCGGTACCGAACCGTTGACGGCCGTTGCGATCCGGTTGCGTCCGGTAAAGTTCACCGGTAGCGCACCGATGTTCAGATCAAACTCGGTCCCGGTGAGCGCGGCGAGCTCATGCGGGTTTGAACCGCTGGCGGACCACGCCGGCCGTTGCCACAAGCCGAGCCCGAACAAGGCACCACCGAGTGCCGCCCCCTGCACAAAGGTGCGCCGCGACCGATCGATCGGCGGTTCCGTCGCTGCCGGGTTTTTCAAGCGTCTCATGTTCGCTGCTCCTGATCGCATTCCCGATCCGGTGCCTTTCGCCTGATTCCATGTACGAAACAGAATCGCGTCAGGGGAAACCGGATCCAATTCGCGGTCGGTGACGACCGCGCAATCTCAAATCCAGGGAAGGCTCAGAGAGGCGGTGCTTGCGGTTGGAGAGAATGAACCAGGAAAAGATGCCGTCGTCGCGGCTCAGGCGGCAATCGAACCATTCGTTGCGCGGGATCGGCGTAAAAAACAGCCGACAACATGAACCCGGCCGCCGGCGCGATCGCCACAAGGATCAGGGAGACCGGCAATTTGACTACCGCCAGTGTGCCGATCACGATTGACTGCAACTGGCAGCACGTGTCGGTGTCGGTTCCGTCGTGCTGATGAGAGCCGGGGTGCATATGGATGATGACGTGACCGGCCTCCGCGGAAGCAACCTCCGGCGTGTGTGACTCGACCGCACACAGCCCCACGGTAAAGAGCCAGGCGAAAACAGCGCTCGCCGCAATCCAGCGTCTCATCTGCTTGTGTCGGAACACATCCATGACGCGTATTCTGGTGATGCTGCCTGCCTCAAGTCAAACGTCTGTCGAATTCCGTGGGTTTTGTCTGCCCACGCCATAGCGTTCTCCGGTTGGGCGGCGAGAACGGGGAACACCGGGAGCTATGCACCCGAAAGCCTGAATCTCATGTCCGTTCAGAATATTTACAGGTTTTTATCAGATTGCATTGCCGCTATTTGGCCCGTCATCTGCTATACCCAATAGCGCCTGTACCCGACAAACTGAAATAACAAGCGGAGGAAAGGCCAATGCGAAGTAAAAGCCTGGGTCACGGGGTGTTTGCGGTGGCGATGATCGCCCTCGGCATCGCCGGTCTGATAAAAAGCGAATACGCAGCGATCTGGAACGGCTTGCCGAAGGGGATGCCCGGGCACGAGGCGCTGATGTATGTCTGCGCAATCGTGGTCCTTGCGAGCGGCATCGGCCTGTTCTGGCTACGTACCGCGACGCTCGCGGCCCGGGTACTGCTTGTCTGGCTCGTGGTCTGGACGCTGCTGGTCAAGGCGCGGTTCATCATCATCCATCCGCTGGTCGAAGGCGTTTATCAAACTTGTGGT
>DASUXE010000174.1:0-2295 GCA_036378075.1 Gammaproteobacteria bacterium | reverse complement strand
GTACGGGAAGGTGTGCGCGCCGCACTTGCCGCCCATCAACAGCGAGTCGCATTGAGTGAAGTTTCTCGCGCCGTGCGCGCTCGGCAGGATCTTCACCAGTCCCCGGTAGGTATTCTCGCCATGCCCGGCCGAGATGCCTTTGGACACGATCGTACTCTTGGTATTCTTGCCGATGTGAATCATCTTGGTGCCGGTGTCTGCCTGCTGACAGTGATTCGCCACGGCAACCGAATAGAATTCACCGACAGCGTTATCGCCCTTCAGCAGGACGCTGGGATATTTCCAGGTAATCGCCGAGCCGGTCTCCACCTGTGTCCACGAAATACGTGAATTGTCGCCACGGCAATCGCCGCGCTTGGTGACGAAGTTGTAGATGCCGCCGACGCCATTTTCGTCGCCGGGATACCAATTCTGTACCGTGGAGTATTTGATTTTTGCGTTCTTCAGCGCCACCAGTTCAACAACTGCGGCATGCAGCTGGTTCTCGTCACGCATGGGTGCGGTGCAACCTTCCAGGTAACTGACCTCGGCGCTTTCTTCAGCAACGATCAGGGTCCGCTCGAACTGGCCGGTGTTGGCAGCGTTGATGCGGAAATAAGTGCTGAGCTCCATCGGACAACGCACGCCCCGGGGGACGAATACAAATGAACCATCGGTAAAGACCGCAGAATTCAAGGTGGCGAAGAAATTGTCGGAATAGGGCACCACTGAACCAAGATATTGTTCCACCAGCTCCGGATGGTTTTGCACCGCTTCCGAGAAGGAACAGAAGATAACGCCGGCTTCCGCAAGTTTCTTGCGGAAGGTCGTGGCGACGGAGACGGAATCGAACACCGCATCCACCGCGACACCGGCAAGTCTGGCGCGTTCATGCAGCGGTACGCCAAGTTTTTCGTAGGTCTCCAGTAATTTCGGGTCGACCTCGTCCAGGCTTTTAGGTGCATTCTTTTTTGATTTCGGTGCCGAGTAGTACGAAATCGCCTGGTAGTCGATCGGTTTGTAATGCACGTGTGCCCAGGTCGGTTCCTGCAGGGTCAGCCAGTGACGGAATGCCTTGAGGCGCCATTCAAGCAGGAAAGGTGGTTCATTTTTCTTGGCCGAAATCAACCGGATCACGTCCTCGTTCAGGCCCGGCGGGACGGTGTCCGCTTCGATATCCGTGACGAATCCATGCCGGTATTCGCTGCGAACCAGTTTTTCGACGTCTGTCGGTTGGGTACCCATATGTTCGGCCATCAGGTAGTGCGCCGGCGGAATGTGCCGGTCAGTGTGGAAATATCCACGCGTGCAATGTCGGACGCTGCGGGACGGATGAGTTGGGCGAGGGTAACGGTTTTCAGCGCGTCGCGAATCACCATACTGATGCGCTGCCAGTTCTGGCCCACGCCACATACCGACTCGATGCCGCAATGGCTGTGGTCCAGACTGCATTGCGTGATCGCGACCGGGCCCTCGATGGCGTCAATAATTTCGACTGCGGTAATGGCATCGGCCGGCCGTGCCAGACTGTAACCACCCCGGGCACCCCGGAACGACGTTACCAGCCCGGCACGCGTGAATACCTTGAGCAGCTTGCTGACCGTCGGCAGCCCGATCCTGGTGGCGGCCGCCACATCCGCGGCAGCATGCACAGCCTCGGGTTGGCTGGCCATATAGGCCAGCAGCACGGTGCCGTAGTCGGTCAGTTTGCTCAGGCGCAGCATGTCGAAGTCCGTATACTCATAGAGGACTATTTTAGTCCTATTAGAGGCTCGAGTGAAGTGGCAGAAGCTGCCGGGGGCCCGGATCACGGGTAAGATACGGCTGGTCTATGCCGCGACAATACGACAGCTTCAGGGCCTTCTATCCGTTCTATCTGGGCGAACACAGCAACCGGATCTGCCGGCGCCTGCACGTTGCCGGCAGTCTGCTGGTGCTGACCATTCTGGGTACGGTCCTGCTGACGCAGCGCTGGTGGGGGCTCTGGCTGCTGCCGCTGGTGGGCTACGGTTTCGCCTGGATCGGACATTTTTTTTTCGAGAAGAACCGGCCCGCCACGTTCAAATATCCCGTCTACAGCCTGATGGGAGACTGGGTAATGTTCGCCGACGTGCTGAGAGGCCGTGTGCGGTTGTAGATTTGCGGACGGTGCCGCGGGCTTCGGGTAAAATATCCTTTCATCCTGTCAGGTACCTGCTGGAGTCGTTGTTGATACTCCGGCCGGGGCGTATGGATGCATAAAAAACTTACGGAGAGAGATCGCGCGCATGCTGCACGGGGTGGGGCTGAATAACTGGCTGGTCTGGACCGTCACCG
>DASUXE010000173.1:0-19122 GCA_036378075.1 Gammaproteobacteria bacterium | reverse complement strand
GCGTTCAGTAACAGTACCAGCCCGATCAGGGTTACCCAGGGAGTCGGCAAACGGGAATGCTCCGCAGCGGGCGCGACGTTGCTTATCTGGCCGTTCAGGGTTTGCTGTCGGGCACGTTCGGATTTGCGCAAGGCATCGAGTATCAACGACATGCTCAGCCCCCCGGCGCCAGATAAGGTGTATTGGCGATATGCAGAGCCGTGTTCAGATGTACCAGGGTTTCTTCTCCGGCGATACCATCCACCGCGAGATGCTGGTCCGACTGAAAGCGCTTCACGGCATCGGTCAGTGCAGCGTCATACTCCGTACTTCCCGAGTCCGGCGTGTGTTGCAGAGCGGCAAGTTGCGTACGTAACCAGCCGACCGAGGTACCCACCATGCCCGGTTGCAGCGGCGAGGGTGCAGCCGGATTCGGACGCCATAACAGCAGATATTCTCCGTACCACAATGGCTCCAGCGCGCTGATCGGAAATTGCTTGCGCACCCCTCCCGCTTGCAAGGTGGCAGTGTGGTCGTCAAGTCCGACCATCACCACCTGGTGCAGCGCACCGCGCGCATCAGTAAGCGTGATGATGGCAGGACGATCGAAACTGCGCAGATTGTTCCAGGTGCCGCGCCGGTAAAGGCAACGTAATCCGGCCTGTAACGCCTGCTGACAGGCGCTGCCACTGCCGCCGGGGGTGTAGTGCACATTCCACAGCGAGAACAGCGTGGTGAATGCAGTATCGGTGTCGGTGGGTTGATTGGCGGCCGTCAGCCACGCACCGGGGCTGATCGCGGTGGCAGCGGCAGGCGCATTCGACGGCGGCTTGAGCGTTGCTGCTTCAAAGCCAGGCAGGTGACCGGTGGCCGCCAGCATGGTGATCATCGACAGCAGCATCACCGCCAGCGTCCCGCCCCAGATGAGCGTGCGGTTGCTGCGCGATCTGCGCTCACCGAGGACTTCGTGTGCCGCCCGGCGCAACAAAACAGCATCGATCTGGCGCAAGTCGCGCGTGTAGGCACCCAGCAGCGCGCGATCACAAATTACGTTGACGAGTCGGGGAATACCGCCGGTCACGTGTTGCAGGGTGCGTATCGCGGAGTTGCCAAAAATCGGCGCCATGGCGCCGGCTACGCTGAGCCGATGATGTACGTAAGCACTGGTTTCACGCGCGGTAAGCGGTTCAAGGTGGTAACGTCCGGTAACACGTTGTGCCAGTTGACGCAGATCCTGGCGGGCGAGCAGCTCACGCAATTCGGGTTGCCCGACCAGGATAATCTGCAACAGTTTCTGGGTGCGCGTTTCAAGATTGGTCAGCAGCCGGACCTGTTCGAGTACCTCGGCCGACAATGCCTGCGCTTCATCAATGATAAGCACCACGCGGCGGCCGGCAGCGTGGGCATCCAGCAACCGGACATTGAGCGCATCGATGAGTTGCTGTGGACTGGACGCCGGCAAGGTTTCGACATGCAATTCGCGACAGATGCTGTGCAGAAATTCCGCCACGCTGACGCGCGGATTGATGATAAGCGCAGCGTCGACATTGTCGGGGAGTTTTTCCAGCAGTGAACGGATCAGTGTGGTTTTACCCGTGCCCACCTCGCCGGTGAGTTGTATAAACCCGCCACTCTCGGTCACGCCGTACAGCAGATGCGCAAGTGCTTCGGTGTGGCGCTCCGACAGGAACAGATAGCGCGGATCCGGGGTAATCGAAAATGGATTTTCTGTGAGTCCGAAATAATTTGCGTACATGCTGCTCAGTGCTGTCTCGACATCGATAACGACACTCTGTTATCGGCAGAGGCTGTCGCGTTGGTAAACAAGCCCAGTTGGTCGGTATCGACAAAATCCCGTGCGCCAACGCCGAGTAGGCGCAGACGCTGACCGCGGTTCTGCTCCAGCCATTCGCGTAACAGGGTTTGCGCCAGCGGCCATAAAACCGTGAACCGGTTGCCCGGCGGCGTGAAACGGCGCTGCCGGGTCTGCCGATGAAAATCCGTGGTTCGCAATTTCAATACCACAGTATGCGCGTGCAGGTGTTCACGTTGCAGAATTCTGCATAAATCTTCGGTAAGCGTGCGCAGCTCACGTGACAGGTGTTCGAAATCACCCAAGTCGTTCGCGAACGTGGTTTCCTGACTCACCGAGCGTTCGCGGACGCTGCCGGCTACCGGCCGGTCATCGCGTCCTTCGGCCAGGGCCTTGAAAAAGTGCGCCTGACTGCCGAACAGTGCCGTCAGCAAACCGTCCGGGGCCTCGCGCAACTGGCTGATCGTGCTGATGCCGGCGCTTTCCAGCTGAGCGCCGGTTCGCGGACCGATCCCCCACAACGCAGTAACCGGCAGCGGATCAAGCAGGCTGCGAACCCGATCGTCTGCGATATGGAGCAGCCCATCGGGCTTGCTGCGATCCGATGCAATCTTGGCCACCAGCTTGTTGGGGCCGATACCAACCGAGGCGGTGAGACCGGTGCGCGCACGAACCAGGGTCTTGATTGACTGCCCTGCCGCCAGCGGATCAGAGGCCGACTCCGTGCCGCTCAGATCGAGGAAGGCTTCATCTAGAGACAGCCCTTCGATTAGCGGGGTGAACTCGGCGAAACAGTGAAATACCTGCTGCGATATTTCCCGATAGCGGGCCATGCGTACCGGCAAGTAGATTCCGTCGGGACAGCGGCGCCGGGCTTCATACGTGGGCATCGCGGAGCGTACACCGAACTTGCGTGCTTCGTAGCTCGCGGCGCAAACCACCGAACGGCGGCCGCTGCCGCCGACAATCACCGGTTTGCCTTTCAGGGTCGGTTGATCGTGCTGCTCGACAGACGCATAGAACGCATCCATGTCCACATGTGCGATCAGTCTGTCCATGCGAACGACTGGTACTGATCAGCTGGGCGGGAATCGGGCAAGGATTTCGCTGACTGCCTGGCTGACCGCGCTTTCGGAATAATTGCTCTGGCTGACCCAGCCTGTGGTCCAGCCGCGCCAAACCAGACGTTTGCTGTGACCGTCGATGATATCGAGCATCAGCGTGCCCTGTTCGCGGGTTTCCACATTGCTGCCACCGACCGGCACCACCACACTGCCAAAGCCGTGCGGGAACGCGTCAACGAAGCCGAAACTGAAACTTGAACCGGTGCTTTCCAGCTGTTGTTTACTGACGGTGTGATAGGTGACGATGAAGTCGGGCGCCTCGCCAGCCGCTGTTTCCACATAACCGTGTGCTGTCAATTCCGCCACCACTGCGCGCTTGACCCGGTCTTCAAGAATCTGGCTGTCCAGAATCGGGTCCTTGACCGGTGTGGCCGGAGGGCTGACCCAGGCGAAGCGATGATAGCCGTTGAAGCCCGCACTGGCGTCGTGTTCGACCATGACGCGAGGCGCACACGCTGCCAGGCTCAACGCCAGCAGAACCGGGAGGAAACGCAGCGGATATTTCATGGACTGAGCAGCCTGTTCGTGATTACGGCGGTCTTGTTTACTCTGACTGAAAGTCTAGCATGGGCGTTCCCTGATACTGCGGATATTTCGTACACTAATTATATCTTGCGCTTGTTCCACGGGTATACGAAATTGCCTGTCAGACACCCTCAGGCAGCGCAGATTGCACGTGAAGCATACGCCACAAGTCTCTCTGATCTATTCGCTTTCGTTGGCAACGGCGGCATTCGGCTTGCTGATTTTTCTTTCGGTACATAACGCACTGCAAATCGACAATGTTCCGGCTTTCATCGGCTTCACGCTGTTTTGTGTGGTGATGGTGGTGTTCGGATTTCCTGCACCGCAGGTGGGTTATGTATCGCTGGACCGGGTGGTGCAGTTTTCCAGTCTGCTTATATTCGGCACGCTGCCTGCGGCCTGGATATGTGGTATTTCGTCGTTGATCTGGCCATTCCTGCCGTGGGGTATCGGCCGAGGCCGCAGTACCCGTTTCATGATCATGCGCGCTGCGCACAACTCCGGCATGTTCGTATTCATCCTGCTGATTATCGGTGGACTGTACCGGTATTTCGACGGCAGTGTCCCGCTGCTGCACCTGGAACTGCACGACGTACTGCTGATCGTGATCCTCGCCTTGTTCATGCAGTTGCTGAACGATCTGTTCGTAAGCGTAATCGCGCGCCTCGAGAACATGGACTGGCGCAAATCATTTGCTCTTTTCAGTGCCGTGGTGGATCTCGCAGCAATTCCCCTGGCCGTGTTCATGGCGCTTGTCTACAACCGCCTCGAGACTCCGATCTTTTTCCTGTTTCTGGTGGTGCTGGCATTGATCGTGTTGATCGTGCGCAACTTTGCCGATACCCGTCGCGCACTGGAAGGGAAGGTCGACGAACTGATCGCCGTGAACCGGGTTGGTCAGGCGGTCTCAAGTTCGCTGGTGCTCGACGAACTGGTGGAACTGATTTACCGGGAAAGCCGCAATCTGGTCGAATTCGACATCTTCATGCTGGCCCTGTACGAGGAAGAAACCCGCGAAATTGATATTCGTCTGCATTACAACCGGCAGGGACGACAACCGCAGCGTCGCCGCAAGCTTCGCGAAGGCATATTCGGCTGGGTGATCACAAACAATAAACCAGCCGTCATCCGCGATTGGGACACTGACGACAGTGAATTCAAACGGATTACCGTGCATGTTGGCGACACACCGCAAACCAAGGCCTTGATTGCGGTACCGGTGACCTATCGCGATCGGGTGCTGGGCGTCATCAGCGTACAGAGCTATGTGCCGAACAAGTTTGACGACGGTCACCTGAACATCCTGATCACGTTTGCGGGACAGGTCGCGATTGCAATTGCAAACGCGCGACTGTTCGAGGAAGTCGAGCACAGCCGTGACCAGCTCGAAAATCGTGTCAAAGAACGCACCAATGATCTGGCACTGCAACGCGACGAACTGCATACCATGATGGAATCGCTGCGCAGCACCAACCGCGAGAAGGAAGAACTGCTTCTCAGACTGAAGCAGCAGACCAGCAAACTCGAACGCCAGACCTCCGAGTTGGAACGCCAGACCCTCGAAGACGGCCTTACCGGGCTGTACAACCGACGCTATCTGGACGGCCGTTTGGCATTCGAAATCAAACGCGCCGACCGCTACAAGCGTCAGATGGCGATCGCAATGGCCGACCTCGATCACTTCAAGCAAGTCAACGACAAGTATTCGCACATGATCGGTGACGAGGTCTTGCGCACGCTTGCCGGCATCCTGCGGAACAATTGCAGATCCATCGACGTAATTGCCCGTTATGGCGGCGAGGAGTTCCTGTTATGTTTTCCCGAGACCGGACCCGAAGATGCCAGAAGCGTCTGCGAAAAAATCCGTGAGCAGGTCGAAAGTTACGACTGGGGGAGTCTGGAGCAAGGCTTGCGGGTCACCATCAGTTTCGGAATCGCGGCTGCGCCCCCCGCCAACTACGATGTTGAAACGCTGATAGCGGCAGCCGACGAGAAGCTGTACCAGGCCAAGAGCCAGGGCCGTAATCGCGTCTGTATCTGACTGTCAGGCCTGCACTTCCTCGCCGAAAAGCTGGCGCTCGGCAACCCGTGACTCGAGCGCGGGCGCAAACAGAAATCCCTGGGCATACTGGCAACCCAACTGCTTCAACAAGGCGATTTGCTCGTCGTTTTCCACGCCTTCGGCGACTGTCTCCATGCGCAGGTCACGCGCCAGTTCGATGATGGTGCGCACCATGGCGGTGTGCTTCGAATTGGTATGCGCGTCGGCGATAAACAGGCGATCGATCTTCAGCGTGTCGAGCGGCAGTGCCGACAGATAACTGAGCGACGAATAGCCGGTGCCGAAATCGTCCAGGTGCAGGCGAACCCCCAGTTTCTTGAGTTGTTGCAGGCGGGTTTCGGCGATCCGCGGATTTTCGAGGAAAATCGTCTCGGTGATTTCGAGGTGCAACGCGGAGGGATCGAGCCGGGTTTCCTGCAGGGCGGATGCAATCTGTTCGGGCAGGCTCATGTGCATGAATTGCTTGTGAGCAAGGTTGACCGACATGGTGAGTGCACTGGCATCGGGGTACCTTTGCCGCCAGGCATGTGCCTGCCGGCAGGCCTTGTGCAACACCCACCAGCCTATGGGCAGAATCAATCCGGTTTCTTCAGCTACGTGCAGAAAGTCCTCGGGGCGCAGCAATCCCTTGCTCGGGTGTTGCCAGCGCAACAACGCCTCGAAGCCGCTGATCTTGCCGGTTGCAACGGTCATGATCGGCTGGTAATACACCCGGAATTCGCCGTTATCGAGCGCTTGCCGCAATTCTGTCTCAAGTTGCAGACGCGCGTGGGCGCGTGCATACATGGTGTGATCGAAAATCACGTAGCTGGCCTTTCCGGCGGCCTTTGCCTGATACATTGCGGTGTCGGCGTCGCGCAGTACCTCATCGGTGGTGAGATATTTGGGATTTCCCTGGGCGATGCCGATGCTCGCGTTGGTATAGACCTCATTGCCGCCCAGCTGTATTGGATGCAGCAGTTCCGCCTGGACACGCTCTGCAACCTCCGTGGCATCCTGGGTACGTTCCATCTGGTCGACCAGGATGGTGAATTCGTCGCCGCCGTGACGCGCAATCGTGTCCCAGGGACCGACACACTGCTTGAGTCGCTTGGCAACTTCGATCAGCAACTGGTCGCCTACCGCGTGCCCGAGACTGTCGTTCACCACTTTGAAACTGTCGAGATCAATGAACAATACGGCGTAGCCGGGGGTGCTGCGGTGCCGCCCCTGGGCCATCGCCTCGGACAGGCGCTGTATGAAAAGCGTGCGATTGGGCAAGCCGGTAAGAGGATCGTGCATCGCATTGTGATGCAATTGTGCTTCGAACCGCTTCTGATCGGTAATGTCGCGAACCGTGCCGATCATTACCCGGTGATCGTCCATTTCAATCGTGCCGATGCTCTGGGTGACTATAACGCGGGTCTTCCGGTCCTTGTGCAACAGGGTCGATTCGTAGTCGTCCGGCACATCTTCGCCCCGCGAACGTTTTTGAAAACGCTCATCGGCGGCGGCCAGCTCTTCGGGCGGGAAGATGTCACGGTACGAGAGCTGCACGAATTCCGCCTCGGTATAGCCGAGCATGGTCGCGAATGCATTGTTTACATAGGTATAGCGGCCATTTTCATTGATGAAGACGCCGACCTGACTGTGATCTACCAGCAGACGGTAACGCTGTTCCGAGCGCTGCAAGGCCTGTTCCGCGGTCTTTTGCGCCGTGATGTCGTAAAGCGAGCCTTCGAAGTGGGCGACCGAGTTGCTGCTGTTACGTACCACGCGCGCGCTGAGTGAGACCCAGATCGGACTGCCGTCGCGTCGTTGCATGCGCACTTCGGCGTTGCGCACCTGACCCTGCTTTTCGATGCTGGAAAGCACCAATGCCCGTTCCTCCGGATCCGCATAGACCATGCGGATGTCCGGCAGGTTGCGTATCAGGTCTTCGGGCGATTCGTAGCCAAGAATGCCGGCGAGCGCCTGATTGGCCTTGATGAAGTGACCATCCGGCGTGCTCTGGTACATGCCGACCACCGCATTCTCGAAAATATTGCGGAAACCCTGTTCCGCCTCAAACAACGCCCGCTGGACACGGCGTTCTTCGGTGATGTCGCGAATCGTGCCGGTGCTTGAAAGCACGCCATTGAGCATGATGGGTCCCGACCGCACCGAAGCCAGAACCCGGGTAACGCCGTCGCTTTTCAGCAGGTAGATTTCGTATGCGGCCTGCTCCCATTGTCCGGCCCGGCGTTTACTCCATATCTGGTTGATTTTTTCATGGTCTTCCGGCGCGATGAACTTCAGAAATGCTTCACCGATCATCTGCTCGGGTGTGTAGCCGAGCATGTCGGCATAGGTCTTGTTCACGTAGGTGTAGTTATTGGCGTGCGTGATAAAGACACCGTCCTGACTGTGGTCGACCAGTGTGCGGTACTTTTCCTCGGAAAGTTGCAATGCCTGCTCGGCGGTATAAGGACGAGCACTGTCAGGAAGGCCGTCGGTGCTGACTTCACGCAGCAGTGCCAGCAGGTACTCGATGCCATCGAGGGTGATCAGTTCGGCGTTCAGCAGCGTCGGATGCGGCGATCCGTCCGCGGCATACAGGGTAATGGGTGTGTTGTTCAGTACCCGCTGCCGGCGCAGCTGTTCCAGCACGGCGGTGCGTTCCGCCGTATTCCAGATACCCAGTTCGGTTGGTGCGTGTCCCAGCAACTGTTCGCGGCGGTAGCCGAGTGCACAGACGAAACGCTCGTTTACATCGACGTAGATATCCGTTCCGACACTGCCATCCGACTGGAGCCGCGTCAGCGACACCAGCGTAGGCGAACTGTCGAAAGCGCGTATCAGGTTCAAGCGCGGACACCTGAATATTTTTTCTAATGGCGCATCCCTGGCGGGACGGCGTCCGTTCGACGCGCTCGGCGGCGACCGGTACGCATGATCCGTGGAGTAACTTTAGGTTAAATCGGGGAACTTGCCTACTGCGGCGGACCTGTGTCTCAGGCGGTCAGGTGATTCCGAGCAGAATTGTCAGTTAATTCATTGAGTTAAAAAGCACAGTGGACAGATTGCCTGATGCCAGCCCCGATTCCGGGAATAACATGGGTGGCCGTCAGGCTCACGGCTGAACCCCCGTTCAGAGTTCCATGAATGCCACAGCAAACGCGCCAATGAAGCCGAACATGGCCAGGATGAAGTATCCGACCGCCATCAGCGAGAATTTGACCAGCGTCTTGAACCACGATTGCTGGTAGAAATTGCGCAGCGCCAGAAACAGATAGATCACCAGATACCAGGTAATGATGCTGCTGACAGTGTTCTTGATCGCGACCGGCCAGCCGTAATGCGTGGTCAACGCGCTGACTATTACTCCGACGAGCAAGGCAAGGAAGAATAACGCGTGACAATGCAGCGTGAAAATCAGGTGCTCCATGTAAAGGTGCTTGCGACGGATGTAGAACAGCTTCAGCAGCAGCGCCACCAACGGCAGGAATACAAACATCAGCTTAGGTACCGCGTGATAGACAAGATCGTTCTCGAACCCTTGCGGGTCTTCCTTGATCTTCCTGATCTTGGCGGTCAGTTTTTGCGCGAACGCCGAATTGCCGCCGCCGATGTTCACTTCGTCACTGGAGCTTGTGGTCCGGCCGACAATTGGAGCAACCGTCTCGGTCGTATCCTTCAACGTCTCGAGCTGGGATTGCAAGGTGGCTTCCAGCACGGATTTCTCGGCATCGTTCATTCCCGGGCTGTTCTTGATCCGGGCGATTGAATCCTCGAGCTGCTTGCGCGCCTGGGCGCGATCAGTGGCGGTTTTGACCGCAGGTGCTTTGGTCTCCATGCCAAAGTGTGCCGGAGTCAGCCATGCGGCACAGAAAAAGAACAGGATGCTGCTGAACAGATACAGGCGCAGCGGCTTGATATAGCGCTCACGCCGCCCCGCGCAGTATTCGCGGGTCAGAAACCCGGGCCGGATCAGCAGCGGAACGATGCTGTGAAAGAACTTGGTGTCGAATCCGAAATGGTTGCCAAAGAATTCCTCGACCGTTTCCCACAGTGGTGCGACATAGGTGTGGTTCGGCTGCCCGCATTCGACGCAATATTTGCCGATCAGCAGCGTGCCGCAATTGAGGCAATGCAGCGCCGTTGATGGCGCGGGCGCTTTCGGCAACGCGGCGGACACCGGCAACACCATCCGGCTGGCACGAAATTTGTCGCCGAACCGTTCGATACCTTCGGCGCGCATCCGCGCCGCCTGATCCCGGAAATAGGCGTCCAGGTCTGCCTGGCTGGCGACCGTGTACTGCACCACGCGCGTAACCCGGCCGTCTATCGGTGCGACAGCCGCGTCGGGCGCAGGCAACATGTCCGCTTTCTCGAAGCCGGGCTGCCTCAGCATGTCCTGGATGTGCCCTGTCAGCCAGGTATCGAATTGCTCGATGATGCCAGCTTCGACCTCAAGCGTGACTTCATAGATAACCGCAGCGTCGCTCATGTATGTGTCTTCCGCCAATCAGAATCAAACCCGCTTCCCATAAAAAACAAGACCCGCAGGGCAGGTCTTGTTCGATTTCAGCAAGCTGAATCAGCCTGCGTGTCTGGCTTTGGTGGGAAACGGTTTGGTGCCAAGTTCCTCCGACTCGAAGTCATCCACGGCAATGATCTCCCGGGTCAGCTCTTCAAGGCGCAGCAAGGATTTGGATTCCTGAGCTGTGACGATGCCGGCCTTTTCGGCGGCCAGAATCGTGGAACCACCCGGCGTCAGCTTGAGTTCACCTTGGCGTATCGCCAGGTGGATCTTGCGTTCCACCGGCTCAAGCCGCAGCGCGAGCTCCAGCGCTTCGTCGTAGAGACCAACCGCCGATTGCTTGTCACTCTTGAACAGGTTCTTCATCAACCGCTCGCGCGCCGGATTCGGGGTGCTGACGATTTCTGCAATGCGATGCCCGAGCGCATCGCTCGGCGCGGAATAGGTGCGGCCGCGCGGGAAGATCAGAAACCGCAACACAGCGGCGATGAAGCGATTGGGGAAATTGCGCAGGAAGCCGTGCATCTGTTCCTGCAGATGATACAGCGACTGGCGACAGGCCCATTCCACCAGTGGCAGGTCTTCTTGTGGACGACCCTGGTCCTCGAAGCGCTTGAGCACCGCCGAGGCGATGTACATTGCGCTCAGCATGTCGCCCAGCCGCGCTGAGAGTTTTTCCTTGCGCTTGAGCGCGCCGCCCAGCGCAAGCATCGCCGCATCGGACGCCAGTACAAATGACGCGCTGAAGCGGTTGATGTGCTGATAATAGCGCCGGGTGGGTTCCTGGATCGGGACCCTGGTGAACTTCGCGCTGCTCAATGCCAGTATCAGCGAACGCGCGGCGTTGCTCATGGCGAGTCCGGCATGACCGAACAGCGCTTCGTCGAACTGGTTCAAGGCAGCGTCGTGATCGTCCATGGCCGCGGCGCGCATTTCCTTCAACACATAAGGATGACAACGAATCGCGCCCTGGCCGTAGATCATCAGATTGCGCGTCAGGATGTTGGCACCTTCCACGGTGATGGCAACCGGTACCGATTCGTAGCCGCGGGCAAGATAATTGCGCGGACCCAGCTGAATACCCTTGCCGCCGTGCACGTCCATTGCATCGTTGGCAACCACGCGTGCCATTTCGGTAACGTGATACTTGGAAATTGCCGCACACACGGCCGGTTGCTGGCCGAGATCTATGGAGGCCGCGGTCATGGTGCGCACCGATTCCATGGCGTACAGCATGCCGCCCATCCGGCCCAGCACTTCATCGATGCCATCGAACTTGGCGATCTGAAGATTGAATTGCTTGCGCACCCGCGCGTAGGCGCCAGTGGTGTAAACCGCGGCGCGCGCCCCGCCAGTGGTGTTGGCAGGCAGCGAGATCGCGCGGCCGGCACCCAGACACTCCATCAGCATGCGCCAGCCCTGACCGGCCATCTTCATGCCGCCGATAATGAAATCCAGCGGCACGAACACGTCCTTGCCCTGGGTTGGTCCGTTCTGGAACGGAATGTTGAGCGGGAAATGCCGTCGGCCGATGGTGATGCCGGGCAGATCCGCCGGGATCAGCGCACAGGTAATGCCGTACTCGTCCTGATCGCCGGCCAGATGTTCCGGATCGTAGAGCTTGAAAGCGAGGCCGATAACCGTGGCGATCGGCGCCAGCGTGATGTAGCGCTTGTCCCAGGTAAGACGGATGCCGACGACTTCCTTGCCCTGCCATTTGCCCTTGCAGACCACGCCGTAATCGTCGATCGAGCCCGCGTCGGAACCGGCGTTGGGCGAGGTCAGCGCAAAACACGGCACATCCTCGCCGGATGCCAGCCGCGGCAGGTAATGATCCTTTTGTGCTTCCGTACCGTAGCGCAGCAGTAATTCGGCGGGACCGAGCGAATTGGGCACCGCGCACACAGACGCGGCGGTGGCGCTGCGGGTACCGATCTTGGCCAGCGTTTCGGAATTCATCAGCGCGGAAAATTCCTTGCCGCCGTAGCGTTTCGGAATAATGAACGCGAAGAAGCCCTTGCTTTTCAGATAGTCCCAGACTTCCGGCGGCAGATCACCCCATTCATGGGTGATCTTCCATTCGTCCAGCATCCCGCACAACGTTTCGACTTCGTTGTCGAGGAATTGCTGTTCTTCGTCGGAAAGTTTCGGCGCCGGGACTTCCAGCAGCTTGTTCCAGTCGGGGCGGCCACTGAACAGTTCACCATCCCACCAGACCGTGCCGGCTTCCAGCGCCGCAGCTTCTGTGTCCGACATCTCGGGCATGACCTTGCGGAACAATTCCAACAGCGGCTTGCTGATCCATTGGCGACGCAGGTCGCGGAACAGGAGCGGGATGCTGATGCCCAGGAACACAATCCAGAACAGCAACGTCAGCGCGTAGGACCCGGTCCCGACGGCTGTATAAACAAGCATGTAGGTCAGGTAGGCAAGGAATGCCACAAGCAAGGACACACGCTGATACATGAGCGCGATGCTGCCGACCAGGAAAATGAGAATCCAGACGAGTGCGGTCACGGGACATCACCTGTTGTGTGTTGGTTTGGCGCGGTGCGTCACACCGGAAAGCATCATTACTATACCTCAATGGCCGCGTGACGGAGGGACGGGTGCGCCGAGCGCCGCGCGCATGGCGTCGGGCATGCTGATAACTTTCTGGGTGCGGAAATCGAAACAGACAACGCCGGTTTTGGCGTGCACCACGTCGCGGCCGGTCGCCACCTGACTGATCCGGTAATAGAAATCGCAGCCGCGGCTGGAGAAATCGCCGGCCGCGACCTCGATGCGCAGCTGTTCACCGTAGAAGGCCTGGGCACGATACACCAGCGCCGCATCGGCAATCACCAGCCCGCTGCCATCGGTAGCGATTTCCTCGAGCGCGAGCGCCCGCAAATACCGGCGGCGCGCTTCGTGAATCAGGCCGAGCGCCTGGTCGTTGCCGAGATGATTGCCGTAATTCAGATCGCTCACCCGCACTTCGAGTTCGGTGCTGAACGGAAACTGTTCCGGCAGCTCGATGCTGACACGCGCCATGTTTGCCTCTCTTAAACGCCGAAGGCCACACGCAAGCGAGTGGCCTTCGGTTTCAGTTAACGGATTGACACCGGTTTACGCACCCAGCAGATCCTTGACCCCATCGCGCTCCTCGCGCAATTCAGCTTCGGTGGCTTTCATGCGTTCCAGCGAGAAGGCATCCGGTTTCAGGTTCTTGACGATCTTGTACTGACCCTTGCTGCATACAACCGGGAAGCCATAGATGATGCCCTTCTTGATGCCGTAGCTGCCATCCGAGGGCACCCCCATGCTGACCCACTGGTTCTTGCTGCCCAGCGCCCAGTCGCGCATGTGATCGATGGCGGCTGAGGCAGCCGAGGCGGCCGAGGAAGCGCCGCGCGCCTTGATGATGGCTGCACCGCGCTGCTGCACGGTGGGAATGAATTCATTGGTGATCCAGTCGTTGCTCACCAGTTTCGTTGCCAGCTTGCCCTTGACGGTGGCCTGATGAATGTCCGGATACTGGGTCGAGGAGTGGTTGCCCCAGATCGCCAGCCGTTTCACATCATTTACATGCGCGCCGGTCTTGGCGGCGAGCTGACTCATGGCGCGGTTGTGATCGAGCCGCATCATGGCCGTGATGTTCTTCTTGTTGAGGCGCGGCGCATTGGCAGCCGTGATCAACGCGTTGGTGTTGGCCGGATTGCCCACCACCAGCACCTTCACATTCTTCTTGGCGGCCTTGTTGAGGGCCTTGCCCTGGGCCGAAAAGATCTTGGCGTTCTCGAGCAGCAGGTCCTTGCGTTCCATACCCGGGCCGCGCGGTTTGGCGCCCACCAGAATCGCGAAATCGGCGTCCTTGAAGGCAATCTCGGCGTTGTCGGTGGCGACGATGCCCTTCACCAGCGGGAATGCGCAGTCGCTCAACTCCATGACCACGCCGTTCAGCGCACCGAGCGCCGGGGTGACCTCCAGCAACTGCAGAATAACGGGCTGATTCGGGCCCAGCATGTCGCCGGCCGCGATGCGGAAAATGAGCTGGTAACCGATCTGGCCGGCAGCGCCGGTAACCGCTATACGGACAGGTTTTTTCGTGGCAGCCATGGACTACTACTCCGTGAGTTGGCGTGGTGAGCGCGCCGCTGGACGGGCGCGAACGAAAGCAGAAGCGGAATTTTACCACTTGCACGCAACCGCATCAGAGCAGTGCTTTGCGTTTGGCGGTTCAGATCACCGCGGTTCTGATCACGTTGATGCCGGAGACGCTGCGGTCAATGCCGGCCGGACGCGGATTTGGCCTGACCGACGGTCGGGACCGGGCCGGGAGGTGTTATAGCGGATTGGGGGTGTTATAGCCCCCGGGGCCGCGCCATGGTCCCCGTCAGGGTCTTGCAATCCCCGTTTTCAGGTTATTTCACCTCATCTAACTTATTGTTATTAAAAGAAAATACAGGAGGGTGGAAAATTTTTGTTCACCACCCTTGCTTTCTCTGGATTTGGTGTTATAGTTATCTACAACACCACTACGGAAACGGCCTCGGGCCGACAATCAGGAGTCAAGGAGAACAGTCATGATCAGCAACACGCAAAAACTTATTTTAGCTGCCGGCCTTGCCGTGAACATTGCCGGCATCGCCACACTTGGCGTCGTAATGCACAACCGCGATGTCGCCAGTCACACCATCCAGCTGGGTGCGGTGATCGTCACCCCGGTGGACGCCGGCGTGAAACTGGCAAGCAACGGTACCGTGGAACTCGCGCCGGTCGTCGTGACCCGCGCCCACAGCGAAGAACGCTACGCCGCCAGAGACGTAGAGCGTGAGGCCGCCGTGGCACCGGGAATGGGCGCGATGGTACAGGCGATCGACGCACTGTCCCCGGGTCAGTACCTGGATAGCAGCGCGGCGTTGAACGTGCTCAGCACGCTGGCCTTTGAGCGCGTGGGCCGTTAAGGTAGCGCCGAGATTTACCGCTTTAGTGCGCTAGAGCAGCGGGAGAGAAACATGGACCCGAATTGGAGCGACAACCAGCCGATCTACCGGCAACTGCGCGACCGCGTGGTGGCGATGATCCTGGAGGGAGCGCTCAAGGAAGGCGATCCCTTACCCTCGGTACGTTCAGTGGCAGCGGAGTATCAGATCAATCCGCTCACCGTACTCAAAGGTTACCAGGCCCTGGTGGATGAAGCACTGGTGGAAAAACGCCGTGGCCTCGGCATGTTCGTGAAAGAAGGAGCCAGTCGCGCGCTGATGAAGAACGAGCGCGAAGTGTTCCTCAAGAGCGAATGGCCGCAGATTGTCGAGCGCATTCAACGCCTCGGCCTGGAAGCGGATGAATTACTCAAGGCCGTGAAAAGCGGCGAAGGGAGCAAGTCATGAGTGTGCTGGTAAAAGCGCGCGGACTCGGCAAGTCCTACGGAAGTCTGCGAGCACTTGATAACGTGGACTTCGACATCGAGGAGGGCTGCATCGTCGGCCTGATCGGTCCGAACGGTGCCGGCAAAACCACGGCACTGAAAGCGATCCTTGGCCTGACTGACTTTGAGGGCGAACTGGACGTGCTGGGTCATGACCCACGCATCTCGCGTCACCGCCTGCTGCAGGACGTATGCTTCATAGCCGATGTCGCGGTATTGCCGCGCTGGCTCAAGGTCTCGAATGCGATCGAGTTCGTGGAAGCGGTGCATCCGCGCTTCAGTCGCGATCGCGCTATGCAATTCCTGAATCGCACCAAGATCCGGCTCAAGAGCAAAGTTGGCGAACTCTCCAAAGGCATGGTCACGCAGCTGCATCTGGCGTTGATCATGGCTATCGATGCCAAGTTGCTGGTACTGGACGAACCGACCATCGGCCTCGACATCCTGTACCGCAAGGAATTCTATTCGACTCTGCTGAACGATTACTTCGACGGCAAGCGCACCATCATTGTGACCACGCACCAGGTCGAGGAAATCGAGAAGATTCTGACGCATCTGATGTTCATCAGCAGCGGCAAGCTCATGCTTAACCGTTCGATGGAAGAAGTCGCCGAAGAATATACCGAGATCCTGGTGGCGCCCGACAAGGCGGCTGCCGCCCAGGCTCTGAACCCGCTGCACGAACGCGACGTGTTCGGCAAGAAACTGTATCTGTTCGAAGGCGTTAGCCGCGACAAGCTTGCGGAGCTGGGTGAGGTACATACCCCGAGCGTCGCCGACATCTTCGTGGCCAAGATGAAAGGAGCCATGTAATGAACACCGCACTGAAACCCTACGTCGCCCTCGGCAAGCGGGAACTCTGGGAGCACCGCTCGTTCTGGATCGTGCAGCTGGTTATCGTCGGCATTTCGATCCTGCTGACGCTGTTTGCCGCCGGCGCGCTCATCTACGGGCATTACTACGGCTATCTGGATACCGTCGAATATGCTTCCCGTCTCGGCGATCACGGCGCGGAAGTGATCAGGGCATTCATCATTGCCAGTGCTACACCATTCAATATCGCGCTGGTGGCGCTGGTCTGTTTCTATCTGATCGATACGCTGAACGCCGACCGGCGCGACCGCAGCATCCTGTTCTGGCGCTCGCTGCCGGTCTCGGATACCGCGACGGTGTTATCGAAACTGTTCACCGCGATGTTCACCGCGCCGGCGATCATGCTGGCACTGTTCACCGGTTTTCTGATCGTCAACGGAATCATTCTGTTCATCGCCAATGTGTCGATCGGCGTGAATCCGCTGGTGATGCTGCATCCGCTGGCCACGTTGCTGGCGATTCTGACCCTGGCTTGGGCCCTGATCGCGCAATCGCTGTGGCTGTTGCCTTTCTATGGCTGGTTCATGCTGTGTTCGGCCTGGGCCAAACGCAACGTCTGGGGTTGGGTAATCCTGATTCCACTGGGCGTCATCATCCTCGAAGGGATCGTGTTTCAAACGTCCCGATTCGCCGGTCTCATTGGCCGTCACATCATCGGGCTGATGGGTGTGATGGTTGGCAAGGGTGGGTTCGCGATTCACGACGTGGCCAATTCAACCATGCCTTCACACACCGGACACCTGATGACGCTGGAATCCGTGTCCTGGTTCATGCTGCAACCGGAAATGTGGATCGGTGTGATCATCGGCGCAATATTTGTCGCGGGCGCCATCTGGTTGCGCCGTCACCGTTTTGAATTCTGAACTTTCATTCGCATCGAGGAGTCGCAAATTGAATACCGTGCGTAATCTGATCATCACCGGCGCGTTGATAACGTTATTGGGTGGCTGTGTACTGGTGGTCCCCAATGACGGCGATTCGGGGCATTGGCATCACCGTTATGATGACAGCAATGCAAATGATCGCGATATTGCGCAGGCGGTGCGCGCGAGCCTGGACGGCGATACGCAAACCAAGGCGGCTGCGATCAGCGTCAACAGCCACGATGGCGAAGTTACCCTGCAGGGCACCGTGAACAACGCCGCGGTACTCGGTCGCGCTGTGGCGCTCGCGGCCGGCACGCCTGGTGTCAAGAAAGTCATCAGCGAACTCATGATTCTCACGAACAATTCCGGTAATTGAACCGCGAACGAATCAGACACAGAGGTGATGCCATGAAGCGTCTTGTTCCGGTTTTACTGCTCCTGTGCCTGCCGCTCGCGGTTCAGGCCGCGGATCCTGACCGCAGTCTACAGGCAACATCGCCGGCAGCCGGCGTGAACCAGGTCACGCTGGATGCCGGTGTCGGTCAGCTGAAGGTTTCACCGTCCGCCGACGACAGCGTGCATGTGCAGGTAACGCTGGTCCGGAAATCGGAAAACTTCCTGTGGTTTTTTCACTGGATGAGCCAGAGCACGGTCAAGGCGATTTCACAAATCAGCCTGCAGCAGCAGCTTCAAAACGGCACGCTCGTGTATTCACTCAAATATCCGGACCATTTCGATGACGGCGACGTCAAACAGAACTGGAATGTCCAGGTACCGGCCCGGCTGGCGATGAAGATCAGCATGAAAGTCGGGCAACTCGCAGTCAACGGTATCGGCGGCGGCGTGGATGCCAGCCTCAATGTCGGCGACATGACGCTGAATACACCAGGTGGCCCGATGAAAGCGACCGTGAATGTCGGGCAGATCCGTGCCACCTCCGGCAGCACGCAGCCGGGCAATGTCAAACTCAGCACCACCATCGGCGACGCGCGCCTGTCCATGCAGGGCCGGAGCAGCCGCAACGATGTGCATCGCAATGGGCTGGGCAGCAGCATCGAAGTCAGCGGCAAGGGACCTGATTCCATGCAGCTGGAAATCAACATCGGCGAAGTCACGCTGCACATCAATCCCGCGCAGCACGCAGGCAACGCACGCTGACCGTTTTTCGGCGCCGTGCCGGGCAGCCGGCTTGCGGGTAAAATTGTCTCGCATGCCGTAACCCCGCAGGACAAACCATGAAGCTGATTGGTTCACTCTCCAGCCCGTATGTCCGCAAGGTGCGCATCTTGCTGGCGGAAAAGCACCTCGTTTGCGAATGGCTGCCGGAAGACGTCTGGTCGGCCGCTACCACGATTCAACGCAGCAATCCGCTCGGCAAGGTGCCGTGCCTGCTGCGCGACGATGCCGGCCCGCTCTACGATTCACGCGTGATCTGTCAGTATCTCGATCTGCAACCGCCCGCGCATTCACTGATACCTGCTGCCGACGCGCCGCGCATCGAAGTGCTGCGCTGGGAAGCGCTTGCCGACGGTGTGCTGGATGCGGGCGTGCTGATACGACTGGAACATACCCAGCGTGACGCCGCACAGCGCAGCGACAAGTGGCTGACACGGCAACGCGGCAAGGTTGATCAGGGACTGGCAGTTATCGCAGCTGATCTTGGCGGTCGCAGCTGGTGTGTCGGCGAGCGCTTGACGCTGGCGGACGTGGCAGTCGGCGCGGCGCTGGGCTGGCTCAGCTTCCGTCTGCCGGAAATCGCCTGGCGCACGCGCCATCCCGAACTCGGCCGCTATTACGATGCGCTGATGATGCGGCCGTCGTTTCAGGATACTGCGCCCGGCGTCTGAACCTGATTATAAGTGCCTTAATCGCGGAAGTTGGTGAACTGCAATGGTTGTTCCAGCTTGGCGCCGCGCAGCAGTGCGATGGCCTCCTGCAGATCGTCGCGCTTCTTGCCGGTGACCCGCAC
>DASUXE010000172.1:0-3404 GCA_036378075.1 Gammaproteobacteria bacterium | reverse complement strand
GCGTCGCGTTACCCCGCCACACGCGAAGCCGGTTCGGGTTCGATCAGGTTAACCGTTCCGACTGTGTAGCTGAGTGAATTCTTGACGGTCGAGCCGATGAAGCAGCGATCCCGCGCCGCGTCGGCTGCATTGCGATAATTTTCTTCCTTGCCGGGATCGGCGCCGCGCACGGTGGGGCTCACCGTAATCCGGTCGAAGTGCAAGCTTCCGTCGCGAATGACCACGCCTTCGACGCTGGTTTCAATTTCCGTTGCCGGGAGCTTTCGCATTTGCAGCACGCCGGCCAGCGTCAGGCTGTAACAGCATGCCACGGCCGAAATCAGCAGTTCTTCCGGATTCGTTCCAACGCCCTTGCCGTTCATGACCGCCGGGGCCGAACAGGACAGTGAGTGACCGCCGAGCGCCAGGTGCCCTTCATTCTGGGGCCTGCCGACCGACATCGTGATGCGATTGCTAAAAACCATGGTATTCATTGTTTGCTCCAATTCCGGGACCAAAGCCGGGCCCGATCATGTGTTGCAGATTGCGCGCCGCGGCATCGGGACGCCTTGATCTCCATCAAGCCGCCCGGCTCGGCCGGTTGATACTCGGTGCCTGTGACTGGAACCAGTAAAGCTTCACTGGATTTCAGCGACGACCCCAATGTGACCTACGTGCGGGCCGTGTGACGGGTCTTGCCGCCGGTCAGTTTTCGTTTCAAAAAAGCTTGCAGCACGACCGCCTGATTTCTCTTTTCATCGCGGGCAGAAAACAGCAGCGTGACATGACGATGATGCGAAGCCGCATCCAGCAATGCGCCCGCCGCCTCGTTGCCGGCGCGAAGCTCCTTCAGATAACGTTGCCTGAATTCCGTCCAGCGTTCCGGACGGTGGCCAAACCATTTGCGCAGGTTGGTGCTGGGTGCCACGTCCTTGAGCCAGAGATCCACCGCCGCCTTCGTTTTGGTGAGTCCGCGCGGCCAGATACGGTCCACCAGAATGCGGCAGCCATCCGTGCGTGAGGCGGGTTCGTACACGCGCTTTAGCGTCACCTTGGTCATGACAACCTTCCTGCCGTGATTGCGTCACGCATCAATGTTCACGGTCGTTGCAATATCCTCTTCATGATACTTCGATTTCTGCATGCTGCTTCAGGAGCGGGAGCTTGTCTGGCACGCCGTCCCATTGCGCGGCATCCGGTGGCGCGGGAATCTTGGCGGCAAGCACCGGCCACTCCGCGGCCAGGCGCGCATTCAATGCGAGATACAGTTCCTGCTCCCTGGGAACTTCATCGTCAGGAAAGATCGCCTCGGCCGGACATTCGGGAACGCACAGCCCGCAATCGATGCACGCCTCCGGGTCGATCACCAGCATGTTCGGACCGGCGTGAAAACAGTCCACCGGGCAGACTTCCACGCAATCCGTGTATTTGCAGTTGATACAGTTGTCGGCGACCACATGGGTCATTGCAGGCTCCCGATTATTGAAGTGGCAGACACGGAGGCAGGTTAGCCGAGCCGATCGGCGCCGCGCCTTGACGGTCGTCAAGCTTGCCGGGCTGGGGCTGTTGCCGTAAGCTGCGGCACGTGCACTCCGTGACGCCCTTGTCAAACAACAGCGAGCTGGCCCGCGAGCTCCGCCACCATTATTTGTTCTCGGCGCTCGACGATACGCAGCACGCAACCATTCTTGCGCATGCGTTCAGCCGCAGATTCAGTGCGGGCGACGTGCTGTTCCGCCGGGGCGACGCCGCCGAATACATCTTCATGATGCGCAGCGGAAGCCTGAAGCTCTATCGGCTCTCGCAGGACGGTCATGAAAAGATCATGCGCATCATCCGTCCGCCCCAGACCTTTGCGGAGAGCATGATGTTCATGGATACACCGCGCTACCCCGTGCACTGCGAAGGCGTCGAGGCCGGAGAAGTGATTGCCTTTGAGATCAGTGCGTTTCTGGCATTACTGCAGGAGTCTTTTGCCACCTGCCGCGCGGTCATGGCGCAGATGACGCAGCGTATCCAGGCGCACTGGGATGAAATCGAGACGCTCTCGCTCCAGAACAGTCATTATCGCGTGGTTCATTATCTCCTGAGTCTCGTGCCACCGGGTGCCGAGGGGGAAGTGCGCATCACGCTGCCGGTACGTAAAGTAATCATCGCTGCGCGGATAGCGGTTACCCCGGAGACGCTCTCACGCACGCTGCGCACACTCAGTGACAACGGGCTGATCGAAGTCGAGGATGACGTCATCACGATCCTGGACACAGACGCCCTTCGCAAGCGGATTCACTAACGCACTCTCCGCCGCCAATCAGGCAGCAGCCAATGCACGCTTCAACTCCTCGCCGATGTCAGCCGGAAGCCGCCCACGCAGTTCCGTAAACAGGTCTTTTTCCTCCCGTTCATGATGATGTTCCAGCACGTGCTTGAGGGTCTTCTCCTCATCCAACAGCCCGATCAATCCGGCAGGCGTCATGCCGCGTTGCCTTGCCTGCGCCAGGTGGTGGATATTCCGTTCCAGCAGTTGACCGATACGCTGGTGTTCTGCGCGATATACCTTGCTTTGCCAGCGAATTGACACTGAAATTGCCTCGCAACGAGGCAACAACAGACTCTCCTCAATCTCGATATGCCGGGTGAGGCGCGCGCTGTATTCTTCGAGCAATGACGCCGCCTGTTTCCAATAGCGGGTGACCAGCGCTTCCTGGTGGGACGCATACAGCCGCGCCAGTGCAACGTGTTGCGTTGCCATCATGTCGAGTGAGCCAATGTCCTGCATGCGGGCGCACCTGAAGCCTTACGGATAATGCAGTGACGTTACTGCATGTGGTATCTGAAATACCTTGATTCGCGTCAAGGCCCGTTACAAGGCCAGCCCCGTACCCAGCAATGCCGCGTAAACCATTGCCAGGAGGGATGCCCGTGGCGTCATGGCGAGCAGATCGGCGGTGGTGTCGCGGGTCATGACATGCCGGGCGATGTGAATCGCCAGCGGCAGTGTCAGTAGCGGCAGCAACACCCAGGCTGAAACATCGAACCAAAGCCGGAGCGCGAACGGCGCGAGATAGGCGAACACCGTGAGCAACAGATATTCGATGCGGCTGCCGGCAAGCCCGAAGCGGACCGCGGTGGTGCGCCAGCCCTTGATGCGATCGAATGCGCGGTCGCGGATATCGTCGATCACCATGACGTTGGTGACCAGTGCACCGACCGGCAATCCGGCCAGAAACGCTTTCAGTGGCAGGGCTTCCGTCACCACCCAACGACTCCACACATGGCCGGCAGCAGGCGCGGCCTGAATGTAGTAGGTGCCGACTACAGCGACTACGCCGAACATGAGCAGAAACAGGGGGTCGGCCAGACCCATGCGCACATAACGAATGCCACCGGCCGCGTAAGCCAGACTCGCCAGAATGCCGACGATGCCG
>DASUXE010000171.1:0-4604 GCA_036378075.1 Gammaproteobacteria bacterium | reverse complement strand
ACCCACTTTCTTGCACAAAGTCTGCGATATCACCGCGCGCAGCGATTCGGACAACATGGCACGCACCATGTCTTTCTCAGCCGCCGGGAACACGTCCACGATACGGTCGATGGTCTTGGCGGCGGAACTGGTATGCAGGGTACCAAACACCAGGTGACCCGTTTCAGCGCCGGAAAGGGCCAGACGGATGGTTTCGAGATCGCGCATTTCGCCGACCAGGATGATATCCGGATCTTCGCGCAGTGCCGAACGCAGTGCTTCATTGAAGCCGAGCGTATCGCGATGCACCTCGCGCTGATTGATGAGGCACTTCTTGCTCTCATGCACGAACTCGATCGGGTCTTCGATGGTCAGAATGTGGCCAAACTCGGTCTCGTTCTTGTAATTGATCATGGCCGCCAAGGTGGTCGACTTGCCCGAACCGGTCGGACCGGTGACCAACACGATGCCACGAGGATTGTCGGCAATATCCTGGAAAATCTTTGGTGCGTTCAATTCTTCGAGGGTCAGAATCTTGGTCGGAATGGTACGAAACACCGCTGCGGAGCCCCGGTTCTGATTGAACGCGTTGACACGGAAACGCGCCAGATTGGGAATCTCGAACGAGAAGTCGCATTCAAGGAATTCTTCGTAATCCTTGCGCTGCTTGTCGTTCATGATGTCGTACACCATGTCGTGCACGTCCTTGTGTTCCAGTGCCGGCATGTTGATACGGCGGATGTCGCCATCCACGCGGATCATCGGGGGGACACCCCCGGAAAGATGCAGGTCGGACGCCTTGTTCTTGACACCGAAGGCAAGCAGCTGGGCAATATCAACAGCCATGATTCTCCCCTGGACGTCGTTTCGTTCGAGCCGCCGTAGCTGAATGTGTACGGCGCGGGACCGGCGGTCCCCACGGAGTGTGCGCTAAAGTATAGCGGAGTCAGCCTGAGGGCAAACCCTCAGGGAAAGCCACCCCTGCCTTGCGCCGCCAGCCCATAATATAGGAATACCGAATGCCTGACGTGGCCCGCAATATCGATCTGGTGCGTGCGCGCATCCGGGCGGCCGCTCAGGCCTGCGGCCGGAACCCTGACGAAGTTGCGCTGCTGGCGGTGAGCAAGGGGCAACCGCGGTCCGCCATCGAAACCGCCTTGCGAGCGGATCAACATTTGTTTGGTGAAAATTACCTGCAAGAAGCGCTCGGTAAAATCAGCGCGCTGGAAGACCGCGACATCACCTGGCATTTCATTGGCGCACTGCAGGCCAACAAGACCCGCGCCGTGGCCGAGCGATTCGCCTGGGTCCACACCGTTAATAGTGAGCGTATCGCGCGCCGTCTCTCAGAACAGCGACCTGCGCGGCTGCCTCCGCTGAATGTATGCATCGAGGTAAAGCTTTCGGATGAACCCGCCAAACACGGCATAACGCCCGCCGAGCTGCCGACTCTAGCCGCCAACATCTCGCGTCTGCCCAACCTGCGTCTGCGCGGGCTGATGACCATCCCCGCGGTGGCACACGACCCGCAGCAGCAACGGATCCCCTTCCGTCGTCTGCGTGAACTGCGCGATCAACTCAACGCGCAGGGCCGCGCACTCGATACACTTTCCATGGGTATGAGTGACGATCTTGAAGCTGCGGTTGCGGAAGGTGCCACCCTGGTACGCATCGGCACCGCGATTTTCGGCCCGCGGGCAGCCAAGCCCGACTGAAGCCGGTATCCTAGCGGCAGGACGAACGGGCTACGGAGTTCATGGTGTCATCAAAATCGCGGATCACATTTATCGGCGGCGGCAACATGGCGCGCAGCCTGATCGGCGGCATGCTGCAGCACGGTTTCGAGGCTGGACAGATTAGCGTCGCAGACCCGAACCCGGCGCAGCGTGATGCGCTCACCGGGAACTTCGCGGTGCGGGTCACCGGCAACAATGCCGAAGCGGTATCGGATGCTCAGGCCGTGGTGTTTGCGGTCAAGCCACAGATTTTCCGGGGCGCCGCGCGATCAGTGGCCGCAGCGCTGGCCGGCTCGAAACCGCTGGTGATTTCAATCGCTGCCGGCATTGCCGAACCCGACATCCGCCGCTGGCTCGGCTACGATGCCGCGATTGTTCGTGCCATGCCGAACACTCCCGCACTGGTGGGCAGCGGAGCCAGTGCACTGTTCGCAAACCGGTTCGTCACCCCCGCGCAACGCGCGCTCGCAAGCTCGCTGCTGGAGGCCGTTGGAATCGCCCTGTGGCTGGATGACGAACGGCACATGGATGCGGTCACCGCCGTTTCCGGCAGCGGGCCGGCATATTTTTTTCTGCTCATGGAAGTCATGCAGGCAGCCGCAACAGAATTGCAGCTGCCAGCGGAAACGGCCCGTAAACTGGTGCTGCAAACGGCGTTGGGCGCGGCTCGTATGGCATCCGCGAGCGAGGCGGATGCCGCCACCCTGAGGCAGCAGGTCACATCCCCCGGCGGCACCACCGCCGCGGCACTCAAGGTTCTGCAGGAAGCCGATATTGGCGGCCTGTTCCGGCGTGCACTGACTGCAGCGCGTGATCGCGGCGCAGAACTGTCACGCGAATTCGGCAAGGACTAGAAATGATTGGCATCGACCGCGGCACGCAGGCTCTGATCTTCGTCCTCAATACGCTGTTCGGACTGTACAGCGCTGCCGTACTGTTGCGTCTGCTGCTGCAGTGGGTGCGCGCAGATTTCTACAACCCGCTCAGCCAGGCCATCGTCAAACTCACCAACCTGCCATTGCGGCCGTTGCGTCGCGTCATCCCGGGTTGGCGCGGAATCGACTTCGCCGCCTTGCTGCTTGCTGCTCTCGTCCAGCTGCTGAACGTGCTGCTGGTAGTCTGGGTTGCCGGGGTTCCGGCAAATGTCGCGGCAGTCATTGTCTGGACCGTACTCAAGCTCGTTTTCATCATGGTCAATCTCTATTTTTTCAGCATCCTGCTGGAAGCCATTCTCAGCTGGACCGGTCAGGGCCGATACAACCCGATCGGTCGCATGCTGTGGCAGCTGAACGCGCCGTTGCTCGGCCCGGTGCGACGGATACTCCCGCCAATGGGTGGCCTGGACTTGTCACCACTCGTGGTTATTCTCCTGTTGCAGGTCATCAACATCCTGTTGCCGCTGGGCTGGCCTTTGACCTGATCGCATGCCCGATACGTTCTATCGTCACGATGGCGAGACACTGATTTTGCGTGTACGGGTTCAACCTGGCGCGCGCAGTACCAGCGTAATCGGTGTGGTCAACGGTGAACTGCGATTGCGTCTCAGCGCCCCCGCCACCGACGGGCGCGCCAACGACATGCTCAGGGAATTTCTCGCCGAGCGACTGGATACCGCGGTTTCGCGCGTACAAATCGTGCGCGGTGCCGCCAGTCGCAGCAAAACCGTCGCCATACGCGGCGCACGTCGTACGCCGGACAGTCTCTCCGAAGCATGAGCCGAAAACGCCCGATGGCGAAAAACCCTGTTTTTTTAGTGGAAAACCCTCACACTTTTACCCGGCGTGTGCTAGATTTCGCGGCGTGTATTGTGCATCGCCATCCAAAGGAGACCTAAATGGCTGCAAAAAAGAAGGCTGCCAGCAAGGCTAAATCCAAGGCCAAAGCTGTGAAGTCGAAAGTCGTTGCCAAAGCGCCCAAGGCCCCGGCGATCTCGTCGGACAAGCCGTTGACCAAATCGGAAACCTACGCATATCTGGCTGCCACCACCGGGTTGAGCCGCAAGCAGGTCTCGGGCCTGTTCAGCGATCTGGCCGGTCTGATCGGCAAGAGCGTGGGCAAGAAAGGTCCGGGTACGTACGTGGTGCCGGGTCTGATGAAAATCCGCGTGGTCCGCAAACCTGCGACCAAGGCGCGTGAAGGCATCAACCCGTTCACGGGCGAAAAAACCATGTTCAAGGCCAAGCCTGCCCGTAACGTGGTCAAGATCCAGGCCCTCAAGGCCCTCAAGGACATGGTGAAGTAAGCCATTCCCGTCCGGAGCCGCGGCTGCGCGGCTCCGGGCAAGTCCTTGATGGCATAACTGGATCATCCACCGGTGCAACGCCGGGGGGATGAATTACGTTCCGTTCAATACCCGTTGTTTTGCGAGCATCAAGTCGGCCGGTGAGACGTACAGCAAGTCCGCCAGCTTATGCACGAGCGCATCTTCGTATTTGTCGAGCCTGCCGTCTTCCAGCGCTACCCGCCACAACATTTCAACAAGAGCGATTTTTTCCCGGGTATCCAGGGATTGATTGAGCGGCCGGGTGAACCGGTACAGCGATGCAGCCTGATCGGCCTGCGAACGGCCAGCCTCGAGCAATTCGGCCGCCTCCACGCGGTCGAGTGCAAATCGTTCCGCGAGCAAAGCAACAGCACGCTCCAGCTCCTGCGGCTGTTCCTCGAAATCCGCGCGCACCATCTCCATGCACAAGGCTGCGACCGCCAGGCGTGTCTCGGCGCCCGGATCCACGCCGGCGGCGGACGTATCGCTGAAACTGCGTTCCAGAAAATCAGCCAGGGAAGCAAACATCGGATAAATGGGTATCGCCGGACAGGAATGAGTGACGTGCCATGCTATGTGTGACAGTCAAACGTGCACCACGTTCCACCAATCAAGAATGGAACGTG
>DASUXE010000170.1:0-2326 GCA_036378075.1 Gammaproteobacteria bacterium | reverse complement strand
TCTTCGGGTATCCGGACGGTGATTGTATTACTCATCTGCTCGAATCGTAACACCCTGTTCCCTGGCTCGGCGCAATCCGGCAGTGTCCGGCAGCCTGCGCGCGCCCCGAATGCGCTTGTGGCCTCCGGGCCCGCAGCCGGCACGAGACACCATTGGCGTTTATAACCGGCCAATGGTCTGAGTGGGGCGCTCGCGGCGGGTAGCGGAAAGCAGTATTCTTCTTTCGATTGAATCTGACTTTGCCGGAGGGTGAAGGCCCGGCCAGCAGATCGAAACTTAGCAGGCGACGGTCAGCGGCGGGCCTTCACGCCAGCCGTGATTCTCTTTATCGCACTGCCAGACACCAAAGACAACATTGAGCCGGGGTAGTGCCGTTGCATCTTCTCCCGCGGCTGTGCCCGCTGTGCCAGGACGACACGATCATTGGCCACGGCCGGCGCCTCCGCCAGGCCCACGATGACCAACACGAACGCATCTGGGTGCGGCGCGGGATCTGCCGCCCATGCAGGAAGACCTTCACCGTCTTGCCCAACTGGTTGGCGCCCTCGGGGCATTTCACCGTGCCTTGCCGGCAGCAGGCCTGCGAGCGGATCGTCGGCGGCGACACGGCTGAGCAAGCAGCGCCGCACTGCAAAAATCCATCACGATCACCGGATGCATCCACCGTGCGCCGCTGGACACAACGGCGACTGCTGAGCTTGTGGTTCTGGGCCAGATCCCAGGGGCAACACTTTCTCCAGGCACCCACCATCGTTGCCTGGGATCTGCCGGCGCTCTGGCGTATTCTGCCGCTCGAGGTTAGAAGTCCGTGAGTCGTCAAGCCCTCGACGAGTTAAAGCAGCAGATCCCGCTGCTGGAGTATCTGCAAGCTCATGATTGGCATCCGGCCCGGCGCCTCAGTCGTGGTCGAGTAATGGGACTGTGTCCGTTGCACGCCGATCACAAACCGAGTTTCCTCCTCGACCCCGGCAAGAGCCTGTTCTATTGCTATGGATGCGGGCGTGGCGGCGACGTGATTCGCTTTGCCGAACTCTATCACCAGGTGAGGTTTCCACAGGCACTGTCGCTGCTCCGGCAATGGCGTGGATCCGCACCGCTGCTTCAGGTAGTTGCAGACCTTTACCGCATGCAGTTACACCGCTACGGCGAGGCGATCGCATACCTCAATCAGCGCGGGCTCCACTCGCCGGAACTGATCGAGGAAATGCGGATTGGCTACGCGCCCGGTGGCTGCCTCCGACGTTGGCTGACGCAGTTGGGGTACCCTCTCGAGAGCCAACACCAAGCCGGCCTGGTCACTGCCGCCGGCTACGACGTCTACGTCCATCGCATCGTCTTCCCGCTGGAAGGCAACCTGTATGGCCGAAGCCTGTCGCCTTCAGCCCCGCCGCATCGCTTGCTGCCGGGCGGCAAAGGTGGCTTGTACGGCTGGGATAAAGTACGCCGATATTCGGAAGTGATTCTCGTTGAGGGTCTGTTCGACTACGCCGCGGTGCGGCAGGCCGGATTTCGTAACGTCACCTGTTCGATGGGGAATCAGCTTAGCGTGCACCAGTATCGCCAACTGTGTGAAAGTCCGCGAACCGTGTATCTGGCCTTTGATAGTGATGCCAACGGCAGCGGCCAGATGGCGGCGCAGTCACTTGCCTGCCACCTCAGAGATCAGGGCGTGAACGCTCGCAGAGTATCGCTGCCCGCGAGCCAGGATCCGAGCAGCTTCTTTGTTGAGGGCGGTAATGCGCGTCAGTTCGAGTCGCTGTTAGAGGCGGCGCAATCATGACCTTCCGCGTGGTTCACAAGCCGACAAACAACCATGCACGATGCCCGTATCGGGTTGTCGAGCAAGCAACCGCCCGTGAGATCGATTGGATCAACCAGTATCTCGATTACGAAACCCTTCGCCGTCTGGCCAACACAACGCTGCGAACTTACGCAGACGCGTTGCTGCACTTTCTCCGGTGGTGGGAGAGTGTTCACCACACCGATACGGTGACCAAAGATGCTCTCACTGAATCGACATTGCTCGACTATGTGCGATTCCAGTCCAGCCAGGAACGCGAGTTGACGGGCGCCACCATCAACCAGCGTGTTGCCATCGTCGATCGCGCGTTGCGCATCGCCTTTCCTGGCGCTCCTGGTCAGATCTCTCCCGCGCTCCAGTCGACGTACTGGCAGCGAGCGCCCATGGGCATCGGCAGGCCGCGACCCGCCTTAAGCCGATTGCGCGTCAAGACTGCCAAACGAACGATCGTGCCTTTGTCCGTCGATGAAGTGGCGCGATTCTGGTCCAGCTTTCGCAATTCACGGGACCTGGCCATCGTGGGAC
>DASUXE010000169.1:0-7103 GCA_036378075.1 Gammaproteobacteria bacterium | reverse complement strand
ACCGGCATATTTCACCTCACCCTGCACGCACAGCGCTTTGCAGCGCACGGCGTATGAGTTCTTCGCTGGATAGATCAGTTTCCTTGATGCCCTGCAGCATGCGCGACGCTTCCGGCGGTTTGTAACCAAGCGCGATCAACGCCGCCAGGGCTTCTTCACGCGGGGTGCCGGCTGCGCTGCTACCCGATTCCCCTTGCGCCTGATCAAGCCGGTCACGCATTTCGACCACCAGCCGCTCCGCCGTCTTCTTGCCGATACCCGGCAGACGGGTAAGCGCGGCGCTATCATTGTCGCGCACGCAGCGCGCAAACGCTTCGGCGCTGATCCCGGAAAGGATAGTCAGTGCGAGCCGCGGGCCAACACCGTTGACCCGGATCAGCGAACGAAACAGGCGCCGTTCCGTCTCCGTGGGAAAGCCGAACAGAATATGTGCGTCTTCACGCACGATCAGATGCGTGTGCAACATGATGTCTGCACCCGCATCGGGAAGATCATAGAAAGTGGACATCGGCGCTTCGACTTCGTAGCCGACACCGTGCACATCCAGCACCAGCAACGGCGGTTGTTTTCGCACCAGCTTGCCGCGCAGAAATCCGATCATGTGCAGGACCCCGCATGACGTGCCAATTGCGCTTTGAGATCGCGGCTGTGTGCATGACACACTGCTACCGCCAGCGCATCGGCGCTGTCAGCTTGCAGATCACCGCGTAAACCGAGCAATATCCGCATCATGTGTTGCACTTGTTCCTTGGACGCGGCGCCCTTGCCCACCACCGCCTGCTTCACCGAGCGCGGGGTGTATTCAAACACCGCCAGCTTGAACTCAAGCGTACCGCAAATCGCGGCAGCACGCGCCTGACCCAACTTGAGAGCGCTGTCGGCATTCTTGTGCACGAAGGCCTGCTCGATTGCGAGCTCCTGGGGCTGGAATTCCTCGACCAGCGCACGCACGCCGAAAAATATTTCCTGCAGGCGTTGCGGGAACGCTTTGCCCTGAATCCGGATACAACCGCTGGTGACATGTTTCACGGTGCGGCCGTCATGATCCACCACACCATATCCTGTGAACAGCGAGCCGGGGTCGATACCGAGTATCCGGATCATGCCCCGCACTCGTACCGGGTATTCATAAAGCTTGCAACACCTCATCCGGGAAGTCCGCATTCGAATACACGGTTTGCACGTCGTCGAGGTTTTCCAGCGCTTCCAGCAACTTGAGCACCGTCTCCGCCTGCTCCTTTTCGAGTTCCACCGAAGTCGATGCACGCATGGTGATCTCGGCGGACTCGGCGTGCAGTCCGGCGTTTTCCATGGCTGCTTTGACGCCGTGGAACGCCGCCGGGTCGGTCAGCACTTCCACGTTGTTGTCTGCATCGCGCGCCACGTCTTCGGCACCAGCCTCAAGCGCGACTTCCATGACCTTGTCTTCATTCACCGTAGCGGGAAAAAGCAGTACGCCACATTGATTGAACAAGTAGCTGACCGAACCGTCGGCGCCGAGGTTGCCACCGTGCTTGGAAAATGCGTGACGCACCTCGCCCACGGTACGGGTGCGGTTGTCGGTCAGGCAATCGACGATCACGGCAACCCCGCCGGGTGCATAACCTTCGTAGCGGATCTCCTCGAATGCTGCGCCTTCCAGTTCACCGGCGCCACGTTTGATTGCGCGCTCGATAGTATCCTTGGTCATGTTGGCGGTCAGCGCCTTGTCCACCGCCAGACGCAACCGCGGGTTCTGATCCAGATTCGGATCGCCGTTGCGTGCCGCCGTGGTGATCTCGCGGATCAGGCGCGTGAACAACTTGCCACGCTTGGCATCCTGTGCGTTCTTGCGGTGTTGAATATTGGCCCACTTGCTATGCCCGGCCATGCCGATTCCCCGTAATAACGTTAACTAAATTCAGAAAGTCAGGCTCAATCCAACCATGAAGGTGTTATCGAGTGTGATGGTGCTGGTACCGGTGAACGCCGCAGATACGTGCCGGTAACCGACATAGACTTCGGCATTACGCAATACCGAATATCCTGCGCGCACGCCGAATTCCATATAGCGGTCGGCGTTATCGAATGACACGATACTGGGGGCGTAATACAACTCACCGCCAATGGCAAAGCGGTTGTAGCTGGGCCAGACATAATGGAAATGCGCACCCAGAGCCATTGCCAGTCCATTGGACGCAGAGCTCTTCGGACTGATGACCACAAATTTCCCGCCTATGCCGAACAAGAGCGGTGATCCCACCGGACTTGCATTGCCAACCAGACCCAGCCCGACACTGCCGATATCCACCGAGCTGGTGTGATGCAGATAGCCAACGCTGCCTTCCAGGCCGGTATTGGTAAGGCTGGCCGAGTAGGCCACCATGGCGGCATTGCTGCCGAGATTGAAATCCAGATTGTCGGCATTGGCGCCGAACGCCAGGGCGGTCAACAACACAAACAGGCCGGCGCGACGGTACAGCATGAGGGACACTCCTTGGATATGGCAAGATCAGGCAAATTATATGAGTATGATAACGGTAAACACCTTGGCCTGACATCCGTTTACCACGATCAAAATGCCTGAAAATACCGTGCCCCGTTCCGATTCCGACGCGACTGTCGCGGAGTTGATTCGCGTCTCTGACCAGAGCGGGCTGACCCCCGCGCTACGGGAACACGCACTCGGTGTCGGCGTGATTCTCACCGAGCTGGAACTGGATCCGGTTTTGACCCATGCCGGAGTCGCCGTCCCCCTCACATCGGCCGGTATTCTGCCGCCGGAAAAATTGCCCGGGATAATCGGTGCTGACGCGGCAACGCTGGTTGCTGAAGTACTGGCAATCCCGGCGGTGGAAGCGCTGGGCAGCCGCAACGACACGCTCAATTCTCCTGCGCAAGCCGAAAATCTGCGCAAACTGCTGCTGGCGGTGATCCGGGATGCACGGGTACTGGTCATCCGCCTTGCGGACCGCTTGCAGGCGCTGCGTGACCTGAAACAGGACGACGCCGGCCGCCAGCTCGCACTGGCGCGCGCGGCCCGCGAAATCTATGCGCCACTTGCCAACCGGCTCGGCATCTGGCAACTGAAATGGGAGCTGGAAGACCTGGCCTTCCGCTATCTGGAGCCGGACAACTACCGCAAGGTCGCCAGCTGGCTGAGCGAGCGCCGTAGCGATCGCGAAACATTCATTACCGGCACTGCCGGTCAGCTGAAGGCGGCGTTGCAGGCAGCCGGAATCCGCGCCACGGTCAGTGGACGCCCAAAGCACATCTACAGCATCTGGCGCAAACTGCAACGCAAACAGCTCGATTTCGAACAGATCTACGATCTGCGCGCGTTACGGGTGCTGGTCGACAACATTACCGAATGCTACGCGGCGCTCGGTGTGGTCCACGGCCTCTGGCATCACATTCCGAAGGAGTTCGACGATTACATCGCAACCCCGAAGGACAATCAGTATCAATCGCTGCATACCGCGGTGGTGGGGCCCGACGGCCGTCCGCTCGAGATACAGATTCGCACCCATGCCATGCATCAACATGCTGAGCTCGGAGTCGCCGCACACTGGCGCTACAAGGAGGGCACCCATTTTGATGCCGCGCTGGAAACCCGTATCGGCTGGATGCGGCAATTGCTCGCGCCCGGCAGCAGCGACCAGGACTTCATCGACCAATTCCGCACCGAATTGGTGGAAGAACGGGTCTATGTGCTGACCCCCAAGGGCGAAGTGCTGGATCTGCCGCGCGGTGCTACGCCACTGGATTTCGCCTACTACGTCCACACCGATGTCGGCCACCGCTGCCGTGGCGCCCGCGTCAACGGCCGCCTGGTCCCACTGACCCACGTCCTCGAGAATGGCGATCAGGTCGAGATCCTGACCGGCCGCGAACGCGATCCCAGCCGCGACTGGGTCAATCCGCTGGCCGGCTTCCTTGCCACCTCGCGAGCCCGCGACAAGGTGCGGGCATTCTTCCGCGCTCAGGACCGCAGCCTGAATGTGCGCTACGGACGCGACGTGCTGGAACGCGAACTGGATCGTCTCGGCCTGCGCGATTTCCGTCACGACCGGTTGCTGCAACACTTTGCGTTTGAAAACCAGGAAGACCTGCTGGCAGCGTTAGGAGCCGGCGACGTGTCGCTGGCCCAACTCAGCGGCGCCCTGCAGCGGGAGATTGCCGCTGCCGCTCCTGCGCCGGCCCAACCTGCATCCATCGCGCCCCAGGCCAGGCTGCGCGCTGGCACCGGTCCAGCGGTGAACGTGGCCGGGGTCGGTAACTTGGTCACCAGTCTGGCGCGTTGCTGCAATCCCCTGCCCGGCGAAGCCATTCGCGGTTACATCACCCGCAATCACAGCATCACCGTGCACCGGGCCAATTGCCCGAACCTCGCCCGCCTGCTGCAACGGGCCGGCGAGCGCGAAATGGCCGTGAGCTGGCGCAGCGACCAGCAGCCTGCCCCGGTAAACATTCTGGTTGAGGCCATGGACCGGCGCAGTCTCCTGTCGGACCTGACCGGGGTACTTGCCAACGAGAAAATTCAGATACTGGCAATGCAGACACGTCTGGCCAGCGAAGGCGGCCTGGCCGTGGTGCATTTCACCATCGCGGTACCCAATTTCGAGCTCTTGTCGCGGCTGTTGCTTCGAATGTCCCGGATCCCCGGGGTCCAGCGCGCTGTCCGCGATGCGGGGCACTGAGCCGGCACGACCGGGTTCCCATCGGCAGCGGCTTCGGCTACAGTCCTCCCGTCATACGACGGGGATATGTTATTCGCAGCCGAGCCCACCGCGCCAAAGCCGCCCCGCCATCCGGTCCCGTGGACAGCCGGAGTTTCCTTTACACGCTGATGGCGGCTATCCCGGTGATCGTGGCCGGCTTCATCGTCTGGCATCACCAGCAGCGCACCCCGCTTGAGAACGCCCCGGCCCTGACCCCGGTGACGCTGATTTCGATCAGGCCGCCTTCCGCCGAAGCCTTGCAGAACATCTTCTCCAGTCAGGATTACGCCTGGCCGCCACAGGACGCTGTACCGCCTTACGCCATTACCAGCCTGCCGTACGGCCTTGGCACGCTCGACCGGGACGAGAAAAAAACCGTGTTCTTTCGTGCCCTGCTGCCGATCGTGCTGGCTGAAAACCTGCGCATCTGGAACCAGCGCGCCTTTCTGCTGGAACAGTTCGGACACGGTGCAGTGGACCCTCAGTCCGATGCCGGGCAGAATCTGAAGGCGCTCGCCGAACGCTACCGGGTGGAGGGCGATCTGAACAACCCCAGGACCAGGGAGATTCTGTTGCAGCGGGTGGATGTGGTGCCGGTAGCACTGGTGCTGGCACAGGCAGCCCAGGAAAGCGGCTGGGGAACCTCCCGGTTCGCCCTGGAAGCCAACAACCTGTTTGGTATCTGGACCTGGGATGAAGACGAAGGCTCAACGCCCATCAACCGGCCAAACGATGCCAGCCACTTCGTACGCATCTACCCGGACGTGCAAACCTCGGTACGCGCATACCTGCACAACATCAATATCGGGTTCGCCTATGCCGATTTCCGGGCCTTGCGCGCCCGAATGCGCTCGCGGGGCCAGGCGCTCGATCCCCTTGCCCTGGCCGGCACCCTGGATCGCTACTCGACCGCCGGCGATCTCTATATCGCCAACATTCGCGCAATGATCCGCAGCAACGACCTCGGCAAACTGGGCAACTTGTCATTGGCGCCGCTGGGAGAATGAATACCATGCGGCGTCAGCGATCTCACGGCGGCAGCAGCCACATGTGGCTGTACCAGTAATAACGGCCATTGACCTGCGCGGTGCAGTTGTAGCGAGTGCGTCCAGCTGACATGGGCGTCGCCGCCTGCAAGGCGAAACGCGTCTTCGAACCATCCAGCCAGCTGATCTGCATCGGCGGACCGTTGTGATAACAGTGCAATGCCTCAACCGGCACTGCGTCCGGCAGCAGGCTGATTTCAAGCCGCGGTGGATTGTTGCCGTGCACCAGCGGATTCCACGGCGTCACTGATTGCAGCGGCATCGGCAGGCTGGCGGCCTTCAGCTCGAACGTTGCAAGATCACCGTAGTGCTCATTGACCGGATAACGCGGCAAGGCACGTGGATCGAGCGGTGAGGTCAGGACGCCTGATTCCTGGCCGAAAGCGGCATAGCCCAATCCGGTTACCATTTCCGCCAGTGTCTTGTCGTATTCACCGTAAGGATACGCGAACAGTTTCGGCGCAGCGTTGGTATCCGGCCCCAACTCCTGCTGCAAGCGCGTCTGCCCCGCCATGATGTCGTGGCGCGCGCGATCGGCCCACGCCATGTCGCTTTCCTTGTTGCGCCGGAACACCATGTGCGCATGGTCCACCGTGTGATTGCCGAACGTGACGCCATGCTGCTTCATGTCGCGCATCTCGTCCCACGTCATGTAATCGGGCAGCCGTCGGTCCACGGCTGCGGTGCTGACGAATACCGTGAATGGCCAGCCGCGCGCACGCAGACGCGGATACGCGTTTTCATAGACAGATTGAAAGGCATCGTCGATCGTGATGGCAACCACGTGATCCGGAATCGGCTTGCCCTGTTTCAAGTCTTCCACGATCCTGGGCAGCGGCCAGACCTGATAATGGTTGTCAGCCAGCCAGTTCAACTGGGCATCGAATTGCTCAAGACGGATATTGGTTGACGGATAGCGTTCGTCACCAAAACGGTGATAGACAAACACCACTGCGTGAGATGGCATTGCAGCGATCGCTGTCTGCACGACCAACGGCAACAACAGCATGGCCAATACAAGGTTGCGCATGCTCGGAATGCTCGCATCCCGGGTCATGAAACACAAGCGAACCGGTCACTCAATTCGCAACAAAAAAGACGCCCGCAGGCGCCTTTTCTGGAATGACATAACAACAGTTTACTTGTTGATGGCGTGGATCGCGCGCTTGTCCACTGAGAGCGATGCTTCGTGCATGGACTCGGACAATGTCGGATGGGCGTGAATGGTGCGCTGAATATCCTCGGCACTGGCACGGAACTCCATCGCCACCACCGCTTCCGCGATCATCTCGGATGCCATCGGGCCGACGATGTGGACGCCGAGTATTTCGTCGGTATCGGCATGTGCCAGCATCTT
>DASUXE010000168.1:0-2452 GCA_036378075.1 Gammaproteobacteria bacterium | reverse complement strand
ACGCGGCAAAACCCGAGGTAACACCGATGACTGCCGCCAGCAGCGACAGCGACAACAGCCTCACGATGTCACGCGGTGTGCGAATACCGCGGACGACCGACAGCATGGGGGACATGATCGCTTGATTCCTTGCCTGATTGATGCACGCTGAAAACTTGCGTGCTTCGATGCGGCGTCATATTATATCGTTATGCGATATAACTCAACGGCGCCGGTCAGCCCGGCCGATTACCGGACACTGGCGGAATTCCGCGCCACCTTGCGGCGCTTTCTGCGGATCAGCGAGGAACTGGCGCACGGCGTCAGTCTGACGCCTCAACAACATCAGGCGCTGCTGGCCATCAAGGGATTTGCCGGTGACGAATTGCCGACCATGACTGATCTCGCCTCGCGTCTCCAGGTCAGGCATAACAGCGTGGTCGGATTGGTGGATCGCCTGGTCAAGCGCAAGCTGGTACGCCGGATGACCGCCACAGAAGATCGCCGCCGGGTGCGGCTGCAACTCACGCAAAGCGGAGAACGGCTGCTGGCCCAACTGACCCGGGCACATCGAATCGAATTGCGGGAAATCGGTCCGCAGATCACTCAGTTGCTGGCGCGTCTCGAACAGTAAAGGTCATTCGACCGGTGTTGGTGCGGCTATGCCACCCGTTTCCACTTGAGGGTACGGATCACCGCTTCGCCGGTCACGCTCTCAGTCTCCAGCTGAATCGTGAGTTCATCGCCCGTCACCGTCATGGCCCGGGTCAGTACCTGACCGACACTTTCAGGCGAAAGCGCACCTTCCAGCTGCTGGGTGACTGTGCCGTCGGCATCGTTCACGCTATACCTGCCGAAATAGGCATCGTATCCGCCGATCGTCCGGCTGTTATTGGGTCCGGCTTTCGCTAAAACCACTTCCGCATCGGGATTGCGCTCGCGCTTCATGAATTGAGCGGCGAAATATCCGCCCCGATCGTAGCTCAAGATCGCGACCGGATCGGCACCGAGCGCCGGATCCACCCGCAACTCTCCCTGATGCGTGCGATCCTCGCGTGAAACAAGTTTCCAGGTGCCCGGCAGATTTTCCGACAATTTACCCGATTTCGATATTTGGTCCGACATTCCGTTGCTCCTATATCCATACGTCGTTCTGCGCCGTCCGTTCACCGCCCGCCTCGCCGGTATTCACCACACCGCGCGGCTCGATCAACAGCATTCTGACTTCCTCTTCGGCGTAAGGTTTGTGCTCCACACCTTTCGGCACCACGTACATCTCGCCCTTGCCGATCTCCACCGCGCCGTCGCGGAAATCAATGCGAAGTTTGCCGTCCAGCACGATGAAGGTCTCGTCGGTATCCTTGTGATCGTGCCAGATGAAATCGCCCTTGATCCTGACGATCTTGAACTGATAGTCGTTCATTTCGGCGATCACCTTCGGCGCCCAGTGTTCGTCGAACAAGCCCAGCTTCTGTTCGAAATTGATTGCCTTATAGGTCATTGCGTATCTCCCACCTTTACAGCTTGGGAATCCGTATCCGGCTGATCATCAATGAGCCAGAAACCGCATACAGCAAAACCAGCGGGTGCAGAGCAAACCCGCCCAGCGTGACCACCCCGAACCAGAGCCGGTCGCCCAGCGCACCGTTTAGCGTCGCCACAAAAATCACCCCCACCAGCAACAACGAAGTCGGAATCGGCGTGCCTTCGAAATACTTCACCTTGTCGCCGCCTTCCGACAACGCCTCAGCGGTAATGTTGTAGCGGGCCAGACGCGAAACGCCACAGGCCACGAAATACACCAGCACAATGCGATCAAAGAACCCCTGCATGCCACAGGCATAGGCGATCACGGCCGGTGCCACGCCAAATGAAATCACGTCTGCCAGGGAATCGAGTTCGCGGCCCATGGCCGAGGATTTCTGACGCCAGCGCGCAACGCGGCCGTCCAGAATGTCGAAAACGAGCGCCGCCAGGACCAGGGCACAGGCGAAATAGACATGCTCGACGCCGTCCGATTGTAGATAGGTCATGACCGAAAGCAGCGCACCCGTGCCGCAGGCGGCATTTGCCAGCGTGAACCAGTCCGCGAGATGGAATTCGCGGATCAGGGCGAAGGGTTTTCGGACTTTCGGTGTATTCATGTTCAATCTACTGCCACGATTTCGACATTCAATTGAGGTTGCAACTCGCGTCTGGGTTCCCGGCGGGGCTTCACTGCCCGCAACTCGCAGATCATTTCTCTGACCATGTTGCGTTCGGTTTGCGTCTTTGCAAATGTTTGCTCGGGACTCATTCCCTTGCAGTGTGCGCCATTCACCAGCAGGGTGACTTTCTCGGGATTCCAGTCGCCCGTATAACCATAGTCCGCGCGCCAGTAGAAAGGTTGCGAGAAGAACCCGAAACTCTTGGGAAAATAGGCGCGCAGATGCGTCTGATCCTCCCAGGCATCGTCGCTGCCGCCGTGCGGGGT
>DASUXE010000167.1:0-3392 GCA_036378075.1 Gammaproteobacteria bacterium | reverse complement strand
TTGCAACCCTGCGGCGGCACGCACGTTGCCCACATTGGCGAGATCGGCGAAGTGACTGTTATCAAAATCGAGAAGAAGGGCAAACAGAACCGGCGGGTCAGGCTTGAATTTCCCGGCGTTGAACCTCATTCAGCCTGAGTGCTTATCAAGGAGTGTTCCATGACTGCATCACAACAAGGCCATGGCTTTGCGATTGCGGCCTATATTCTGCATCTGCTGGGCGCGATCACCGGCGTCCTCAGCATCGTTGCGCTGATCATGAACTACGTGAAGCGCGGTGACGATGGCGCGATCATGGACAGCCATCACGCCTGGATGATTCGCACCTTCTGGTACGCGATTCTGTGGTGCATCCTGATCGGCGCCAGTTACCTGGTACTGGTGGGCTTCCTGGTCGGATGGATCGGGTTCTTTCTTGTCTGGGCGTGGTACATCTACCGCCACATTCGCGGTCTGATCTATCTTGCCGACGACAAGCCGATGCCGGCGTGATGATCGGTCATTTCGGTCCCAGCCATTCGACACGATAGAGATCCTGGCGGCGATCGCGCAGGTTGCGCACCCCGCCGCGTTCGTGCAGCACCTTGAGCTTGTTGAGGTCCAGATCGACGATCAGCGTCATCTCGGTATTCGGGGTGCTTTCCGCCGCCACGCCGTCATGCGGAAATGCGAAATCGGAGGGCGTGAACACCGCGGACTGTGAATACTGGATATCCGCGTTTTCAACCTTGGGCAGGTTGCCGCAGCTGCCGGTGATGGCCACGTAGCATTCGTTCTCGATGGCGCGCGCCTGAGCGCAATGCCGGACGCGCTGATAGCCGTTCTTGGTATCGGTCCAGAACGGCACCATGAGAATCTGCATGCCCTGGTCGGCAAGGATCCGCGCCGGTTCCGGAAATTCGCAGTCGTAACACACCAGAATTCCGATCTTGCCCGCATCGGTGTCGAAAACTTTCAAGCGGTCACCGCCGCGCACGCCCCAGTAGGCGCGCTCGTCCGGTGTCGGATGCAGCTTGTACTGTGACTCGATACTGCCATCGCGCCGCATGAGATAGGAAACATTGTAGAGTTCGCTGTTTTCATACACCGGCATGCTGCCGGCCACGATATTGATGTTGTAGGACAAGGCGAGGCTGCGCATGGCATCGCGTACCGGCTCGGTAAACTGCGCGAGCGTGCGGATTGATTCGGCGGGTGATTCCTCCGGCGTCAGGCCCATTAGTGCAATGTTGAAGAATTCCGGAAACAGGGCGAAATCGCATTTGTAACCGGCCAGCGCATCAACGAAAAACTCGATGTGATGCATCAGTTCGTCGACGGATTTGACCGAACGCATCTGCCATTGCACGCTGCCGACCCGGACCGTGGACTTGCGCAGATTCACCGCCGAAGGTTTCTTCGACTGATAGAAAATGTTGTTCCATTCGACCAGTACCGCATAGCCGCAGGATTCCGCGTCGTTGGGGATGTAGTCGCGGATGATGCGGCGTACATGAAAATCATTCGCCAACTGGAAACTCAGGATCGGATCGCGAAGCTCCTTGCGTTTTACCAGGTCGATATATTCATCCGGTCCCATCTTGTCGGCATGGGTGTGGTATCCGGGAATCCGTGCGCCGGAGACCACGGCGCGCAGGTTCAGCTGACGGCACAGATTCTTGCGCGCATCATACAGGCGGCGGCCGAGACGCATGTCCCGGTAGTCGGGATGCACGAATACCTCGATTCCATACAGCACGTCGCCATCGGGGTCGTGGGTGGAGAGCGTCCCGCCACCGGTTATTTCCTTGTAGGTGTGATGATCGCCGAATTCTTCATAGTCCACGATCAGAGACAGCACCACTGCCACGACATGGCCGTTGTCTTCGATACCGATCTGGCCTTCCGGAAAACGCTGCAGCATTGAAAGGTAATGATCGCGGGGCCATGCACCCAAATGCGGATACACGATAAGCATGGTCTCGCGGATATCATCGTAATCTTCGGGCTTGAGATTGCGCAGTTTGAGACGGTGAACATCGCTGTGTTCGGGTTTTGATATTTCGACAATCGTATCCATGAAAAACGTCCTGTCATGCATTCGCGCATTGCACATGTGAATTTGCTTGTTGATATTATACCGCATGCGGATTCTCTGTGTTTTTTCGTGTGCGAATCGGTGTTTTCGTTGCATGTTCAATCGCGTTAGAGACGCGTTGAAGGGAGATTGCGGTTATTTGTGATGCCGTAGCCCACGAATCCCGACTGCAGATTTAACACAGAACCATTTCTATTTCGCCACGACGAATTGAGCGCGTGACGTGGATGAAAGCGAAAACGCTGATCGCCTTGTACCGAAAGTATTACAGAAAAGGAGTTCCAGGCTTATTTCGGCTCGTGGGAGCGGCAGCAGGCCCGGAAAAACCAGTATCATCGTTTGGTAATTGCTTGCGTGGCGTACCGGCATTCGGGCAATTGTCCTGGGATATGAAATTGTGTACGACGCAGTTCCCGAAGCTGCCGGAGTCAATGAATGAGTGCGAGCGAAGCTGTCGTTTTCAACGGTCCAGCTGGCGTATTGGAGGGTCTGATCGATAAACCCGCCGGGCAACCGTCCGCTGTGGCTGTCGTTTGTCACCCGCATCCGTTGTACCAGGGCAGCATGCATAACAAGGTGGCATATATTCTCTCGCGCGCATTCAACGAACTGGGCGGGATCAGCCTGCGCTTCAATTTCCGCGGCGTGGGCGCAAGCGACGGCGAATATGCGGATGGCGTGGGCGAAACCGCGGACGCATTGGCTGCGATCGATTGGCTGACCGCCCGGCATCCGGGATTGCCGTTATGGCTCGCCGGATTTTCGTTCGGCGCATACGTTGCATTGCGCGCGCAAAGCCAGCGGCCGGTCAAGCTGCTGGTGACCGTGGCGCCGGCAGTGGAGCGTTTCGATACATCCGGGGTCGTGTTGCCAACGATGCCGTGGTTGCTGGTACAGGGCGATGCGGACGAGGTGGTGGCGCCACAGGCCGTGCTCGACTGGGTGGCGGGGCTGGCGAAGCCGCCGCAGCTGGCAGTATTGAAAGGAGCGGGCCATTTTTTTCATGGCCGGCTCAACGAACTGCGACAGACGGTAGTGGATGCCTTTACCGGCGGCTGATGCCCCGGCCCGGCTTCTGATAGACTTTCAACAGCGGTTGATTCCTTAATTAACGGAGATTTCCACATGCGTCGCCTGATCCTTGCCGGCCTGCTATTCGCGTTTGCTTCCAGCGCCTTTGCCAACAACGACATCAACATCCAGCAACTGGCGCAACAGGAATTCAGTGACCTGTCTCAGGACATGGGCGCGGTGCTGAGTTACAAGCCGCTGCAGGGCGCGGCGCCGGAAGGCATTACCGGTTTCGATATCAGCG
>DASUXE010000166.1:0-3791 GCA_036378075.1 Gammaproteobacteria bacterium | reverse complement strand
ACTTGATTTCACGACTGGTCTTCAGCCATTTGGCGTGCTGGTTCATCATGGAATCAACGATGGTGGCGAAGGCTTCGTAACACGGAAAGATGCCGTGCCGGCCAGTCAGCAGATAACCCTCGAGCCAGCCTTCGCAACAATGTTCACTCAGCACTTCCATGACGCGCCCGTCTGCCGAGAGATGGTCATCCGCCGGTGTCACGCTGCGCATGGAACAGCGGTTGGTGACATCGAACACGGCACCCAGCCGGTTCGAATTGGTTTCATCCGGACAGAACAGGCGGAAATTGTGTTCATCCGCATTCAGCCTGAACACATCGCGCAGATATTCACCCAGCCGGCGGGTGGCTTCGGCACGCACGCTTCCCGGTGCCGGCACGTCAAACGCGTAATTGCTGAAATCCGGCAACTCGAGATCCACCAGTCTGGCGCCGCCGTTGGCACACGGGTTGACGCCCATGCGGCGTTCGCCTGCTGGAATCAGGTCTGCGAAATCCGGGTCCGGTACGCCCCCGGCACCGAATAACGCCTGCGGCCGGTAGCTGCGCAACCAGTCCTCCAGTTGTTTCAACTGTGTGCTGTCGGTGCGCGCCAGCGGCAGTGGCACCTGATGGGCACGGAACGTGCCTTCGACCGGCAAGCCGCCGACTTCGCGCGGGCCGGTCCAGCCTTTGGGCGTGCGCAATATGATCAACGGCCAGCGTGGCAACGTCGTGACGCCATGCTCGCGCGCCTGAATCTGAATCTGCCGGATGCGGGCATAACAAGTATCCAGTGTCGCCGCCAGTTCGGCATGGACGACCGCAGGCTGATCTCCCGACACCAGATGCACCTCGTAACCATGCCCCTCGTAGAGTTTCAGCAGGTCGGCATCGGAAGTGCGCCCCTGCACGGTCGGACCGGAAATCTTGTAACCGTTCAGATGCAGAATCGGCAGCACGGCGCCATCACGCCGGGGATTGAGAAAACTGGTCGACTTCCAGGCGCCGGCAGCCGGCCCGGTTTCCGCTTCACCATCGCCAACCACGCAGGCAACGATCAAGTCCGGATTGTCGAATGCCGCGCCGAAGGCATGCAGCAGCGAATACCCGAGTTCCCCGCCTTCGTGTATCGAGCCCGGGGTTTGCGCACTGACATGGCTGGGCACGCCGCCGGGGGTCGAGAAGCGGCGGAACAGCGCCAACATGCCGTTCGCATCGCGGGCAACTTCCGGGTAGTACTCACTATAGGTTCCTTCCAGCCACAAGTTGGCAAGAATGGCGGGCGCACCATGTCCGGGACCGGTAACGTAAAGTATCGATGCACCGGTGTCACAGATCAGCCGGTTGAGATGCACATAGATCAGACTCAAACCCGGATCGGTGCCCCAGTGACCAAGCAGCCGGGGTTTGATGTGTTCGGGTTTGAGCGGTTCCTGCAGCAGCGGATTCGACTGCAGGAACACCTGTCCCACTGCAAGATAATTGGCCGCCTCGAAGTAACGGTTCAGCAACGCCAGCCGCTGTGGCGTGATTGATGTCTCTGGAAAATCATTCATGTCGTACTCCTGCGAACACTGTCGTCAGGTTATCGATTCCTGCTTCAGCAATTCTCTGGCATGCCTCGCCATGATCAGTTCTTCATTGGTGTGTACCACACGGATCGTGCAGCGCGCTCTTCGCGGGGATATCACGTCGGCGCCTGCGACATTACGCGTGCCGTCGATCCGGATACCGAGATGGCCAAGATTGTCGCAAATCAGCTTTCGGACGAAGGGCGCGTTTTCACCGATACCGCCGGTAAATACCAGCGTGTCGATACCACCCAGTGCCGCAACCATGGCGGCCAGGTGTTTGCGGGCCAGATAGCAGAACAGTTCGACCGCATCGCGCGCGTCGGGCTGCTGTTCGGACAGATTCAGCAGGGTCTGCATGTCGGCGCTGTGTTCGGACACACCCAGCAATCCGGATTCCAGGTTAAGGATGGTCTCCAGTTCATTCAGGGATATCCTGCGGCTTTGCAGCAGGTAAACCAGAACACCGGGATCAAGATCTCCACTGCGGGTGCTCATCATCAACCCGCCTGTTGGCGTAAATCCCATGCTGGTATCAAGCGCTTGACCTTGATTCACCGCAGTCATGCTCGCACCGCTGCCGAGATGTGCAATGACAGTGCGTCCCGGGTTATTGAGTACTGACGTGACGTATTCGCAGGAAAGTCCGTGGAACCCGCAGCGCTCCGCGCCGGCCAGTACATTGCGTGGCAACGCTATGCGACGCGCAACGGCCGGGAGGCCGGCATGGAAGGCAGTATCAAAGCAGGCTGCTTGTGCAGTGTCCCCGAAATGAATCCGGCAGGCATCAATGATTTCCAGCGCCGGTGGCAGATGCAGTGGTGCCAGGTTTGCGGCTTGCTGCAATTCGTCCAGATACTCTGCGCTCAGCCACGCAGGTGCATCGTGGGAGTGCGTGCCACGCACCAGTCTGTGCATGATGATATCGGGTGCATGTAACTTGTCCCTTGCGAGCGAATCGAACAGTAGCTGCACTGCTTCGTGGCCATGTTTCCCGCTGCCACTGGCTCCGGGTTCATACGCCGCAACTTCAAGGGTACCGGTTTGCTTCTGTTCCAGCCGCGAAGCCGCGCTTCGGTATACCGCATATCTGAGTGTCGATGAACCACGATTCAGACACAGAATCAGCACAATGACGCCGCCTGCAGCAGCGCCCGGATATGCGGGCGGGCCGTAAACCATGATGTTTCGCCGCGAAGGTCCGCCTTCGTGGCATCGAAAGAGATATCCGTGCTTTGCCGGCCAGATGCGCAAAAAGCCCAAACAAGCATATCGAGCTCCTGTATGGCCCAGCCTTGCCCCGCCCGGTTTGACCAGTCTAGACGGCTGTCATGGCCAATCAATGATCCAGATCAGCATTGTTCAGTTCCCACGCCTGCTTCCGGATTGACGCATGTCAGGGCTATTAATCGACATCAACGGTATGTTGATTCAGTTACCGGAGCTCTCCGGACGTTGCAGGTGGCAGACATGGGTACAGTGGTAGCAGAACCTCTCTCTGCGGAAGCCCGCACGCAACTTGATCGGGCTGCCAGTAAACGGCGCTGGGCAATTCGCGGCGCTTGGGTTGCTGCGCTATTGGCAGTCATGGCTGCCGCACTCTACGCGCTGTTGCGCAGCGGCACTCCTGATAATGCGTATATCACCGCGGAAATCGCGCGTGGGCCGCTAACAGTGACTGTAACGGCAACCGGCCAGCTGGCGCCGGTAACTGAGGTGGATATCGGCAGCGAGGTGTCCGGCACCATCGAAAATGTCGCGGTTGACTACAACGCCCGGGTGCGTGCAGGACAGGTACTGGCGCGAATCAATACCGACAAGCTCAAGGCCCAGGCGGCTCAGGCCAGCGCAGCGCTGGAATCCGCGCAGGCGAAATTGCGTGAAACACAGGCGACCGTGAAAGAGAGCACGCTTGCGGTATGGCGCTGCAGCGAGCTGCGAAGCAAGAATCTGTGCGCGCAGGTCACGCTGGACCAGGCGCAGGCAACCCTGGATCGCGCATCTGCCGACCAGGCAATGGCCACTGCAGAGGTTACCCGAACCAAGGCCGCACTTGCGGCAGCACAAACTGATCTTTCCAAGGCAGTGATCCGCTCGCCGATCAACGGGATTGTACTGACGCGCACCGCGGAACCCGGGCAGACGGTTGCCGCCGCGTTTCAGTCGCCGGTGCTGTTTACGCTGGCCCAGGATCTGACGCGCATGGAACTGGATGTTGATGTCGACGAAGCGGATATCG
>DASUXE010000165.1:0-3397 GCA_036378075.1 Gammaproteobacteria bacterium | reverse complement strand
CGTGCCGAGCCGGCGCTGACCCGTGATCAGCTGTATTTGCAGACCATGCAGGAAGTATTGGGCAGGGTAAACAAGATTGTCGTTGATGCAAAAAACGGCAACGTCAGTGTGCAATTTACCCAACCGGGAACGACGGTTATGGGAAGCAAGGCAGCGGGCGATGCAGCAACAAAGCCTGCAACGAACACTGGCAAGGGCACGGGGCGCAAACGATGAAACACCGTACTCTTGCCGGTTTGCTCATAATGCTGATCATGCTGCTGGTGGCCAGCCAGAGTTTGATGGTGGTTCCGCAAGGATATACAGGCGCGGTGTTGCGTCTGCAGCGCGTGGTGCAGAGCGGACTTGCTCCAGGCCTGCATTTCAAATTTCCGTTCCTTGACCACCCCGTATACCTGAGCAGCGGCTGGATTGTTCTGGACGGACAACGGGAGAATGGCGGTCTCGAGAAAGTGTCAGCCAGTGACGGCAGACCGATGGAACTCGGCTACCTGCTGTTGTGGCGGATCAGTGACATGGATTCATTCTGCGCCAGGAACCCTGGCTGCGATGAAACACAGGGTGCCTACCATATAAATCAAGTGGCATTGCCGCTGTTCACACAGGCGTTTGCCGCACACGGTTTCGATGAGGCGTTGGCCGAACCGCAGGACAAGGTATTGGGGAATCTGGTTCCGGCATTGAATCAGCAGTTGCAGGGTTCGGGGGTGGAGGTGCGCAGTGCACGGGTCACGGCACTGGGCCTGACCGACGTCACCCAGGATATTGTTTATACCCGTATGCGCTCGGCGCAGTCGGCCCAGGCCGCAAAGATCCGCGCCGAGGGTGCTGCCGCCGCGGACCGGATAAAGGCAGATGCCGATCAACAGCGCGCCCAAATTCTGGCGCAGGGGCGAATTCAGGCGCAAAAAATACGTGGCGCTGCTGACGCCGAGGCGGCGCGAATTTATGCGCGTGCCTCACGCCGGGATCCCGGATTTTTCCGTTTCTATCTCGGACTGCAGGTTTACCGGCGAATCATGCAGAACGGTGATAACGTAGTCGTGTTGGGGCCGGACAGTGAATTGTTGCGATATCTCAAGGGCGCGGCCAATCGCTGAACGGCGGATAGCGTCCCGTAAACTTTTCGAATAGCAAGGCGGTGCATATGTCGATTGCGCTTCTGACCGCGTTGGGGTTGATGCTGGTGATTGAAGGTCTGCTGCCGTTCATGAATCCGCGCGGTTTCAAACGGACGTTGGCGGCGGTATGTCACGCACAAGACCGGATACTGCGTACTGCCGGGCTGATCAGCATGATGGCGGGACTTGCGCTTCTGTATCTGGCGCGCGGCGTATTGTGAGTCGGCATCCGGGTATCCGATGCCGGCAGGATTTTGATTTATCATTCCAGTGCGCCAGCGGCGCATCAAATTAATGTGAGGCAACATGGGCAAGTATGTCGTCATCATCGGCACTCAATGGGGCGATGAGGGTAAGGGCAAGATCGTTGATCTTTTGACGGACCGCGTGGCAGCGGTCACGCGATTTCAGGGTGGCCACAATGCCGGTCACACGCTGGTAATCAACGGCGAAAAAACCATTCTCAAGCTGATTCCATCGGGCGTGTTGCGCGAGAACGTGCAATGCCTGATCGGCAACGGGGTGGTGTTGTCGCCAACCGCGTTGTTCGAGGAAATCGCGATGCTGGAGGCGAAAGGGGTTCCCGCGCGTCAGCGACTTCGCATCAGTCCGGCTTGTCCGCTGATTCTGCCCTCACACGTCGCGCTGGACAAAGCCCGTGAATTAGCCAAAGGCACTGCCAAGATCGGAACCACTGGGCGCGGGATCGGTCCGGCGTATGAAGACAAGGTGGCACGTCGTGCCCTGCGTCTGGCGGATCTGTTTCACCGCGAACGCTTTGCGGCCAAACTCGGTGAAGTGCTGGATTACCACAACTTTGTGCTCAAGCACTATTTCAATGCCGAGACGGTGCCGTTCCAGAAAACCCTGGAAGACTATCTGGCGCTGGCGCCGCAATTGCAGCCCATGGTGACGGATATCACGGCGTTACTGGAAGAATTGCACCGCAAGGGCGAGAGCGTGATGTTCGAAGGCGCGCAGGGCGCCTTGCTGGACGTGGATCACGGCACTTATCCGTATGTAACGTCCTCGAATACGACGTCGGGCGGTGCTGCAACCGGCACGGGTGTCGGACTTCGCTATTTCGATTACGTGCTGGGCATTGTCAAGGCGTATACCACGCGGGTCGGAGAAGGCCCGATGCCGACCGAACTGTTCGACGAAATGGGCGAACATCTGGCACGCCGCGGACATGAATTCGGCTCGGTGACCGGGCGCCCACGTCGCTGCGGCTGGTTCGATGCGGTTTCGTTGCGGCGCTCGGTATTCAACAACTCGGTATCCGGGCTCTGCATCACCAAACTCGACGTGCTTGACGGGCTCGATACGATACGCATCTGCGTCAGTTACCGTACACCCCAGGGCGAAGTGACCATGGCGCCACCGGTGGGTGCTGAAGGCTTCGCGGAATCCGAACCGGTATATATCGATATGCCGGGCTGGAAGACATCGACGATCGGCATTACGCGTTATGAGGAATTGCCGGAGAATGCGCGCGCCTATCTGAAGAAGATCGAAGAACTGGTGGATGTGCCGCTGGATATTATTTCCACCGGCCCGGACCGTGCGCAGACCATCATCCTGCGTCACCCGCTGGATTAGATGCGGCGGCATTTGGTATCAAGACCGGTTACCGTTCGACGTGGAGTTCATTGATGGCTGCGCGACAGCTCGCCAGTTGTCAGTCCCTGGGTAAATCATACGGCCTCAACACGCTGTTCAGCGGCATTACGCTGAGTGTACGTGCCGGCGAACAGCTGGGACTCATCGGTCCCAATGGTTCGGGGAAATCAACCTTTCTTAAATTGCTCGCCGGGATTGAATCTCCTGACAGCGGTCAGGTAGTGCGCACCGGCGGCGTGAATCTGGTGTATCTGCCGCAGGCGGATGTTTTTCCCGCCGGCGCCACTGTGGGTGACGTGCTGCTGGCTGCGCTGCCCGGCGTTTTGCGCGACCAGGGGCTGGAGGCGATTCGTGGCCTGGTTCATGACGCGGGCTTTGCGCAGACAAGCCAGCCCGTTGATACCTTGTCCGGAGGGTGGCGCAAGCGGCTTGCACTCTGCGCTGCGCTGGTACAGCAACCGGATCTGTTGCTGCTGGACGAGCCGACCAATCATCTCGATCTGGAAGGAATACTCTGGCTTGAATCGGTACTCAAGCAGGCGTCGTTCGCGTTCGTGATCGTCAGCCATGACCGCTACGTGCTGGAAAACGTTACCAATTGCATCGTCGAACTGGATGCACGGTATCCCGATGGTTACCTCTCGGTGGAAGGC
>DASUXE010000164.1:0-3893 GCA_036378075.1 Gammaproteobacteria bacterium | reverse complement strand
CATATGTCCCGCCGGAGATACTTCCGGTCCGCGCAGGTGAGGACAGTCCGCTGTCCAGTAACACACTGCATTAGCCAATAAAAACGCCGCATAAAGCGGCGTTTTTATTGGTTGCATAAACGAGCGGGATCAGTTGTTGAGTGATTCTGTGACGCGGGCATGTTCGTCGCGCAGTCGTTCAGGCAGGCGAGCGCCGTAGCTGTTGAAATACTCACCCAGCGTCGCCATTTCGTGACGCCATTTGTCCTTGTCCACCGCCAGCAGCGCCCTCATTGTGTCAGCCGGTACACTCAAGCCGCTGGTGTCGATGGAGTGTGACGCCGGAATATGACCGATTGCGGTTTCGATTGCTGCAGCCTTGCCTTCGCAGCGTTCGATGGCCCAGCGTAGAACCCGCAGGTTTTCGCCGAAGCCGGGCCACATGAAGTCACCGTTCTCATCCTGACGGAACCAGTTGACATGAAAAACGCGCGGCAGGTTGGCGGATTTGCTGGCGAAAGAGAGCCAGTGGCCCCAATAGTCGGCGAAGTTGTAACCGCAGAATGGTTTCATGGCCATTGGGTCCCGTCTTATGACCCCTACAGCGCCGGTAGCTGCCGCCGTGGTTTCGGATGCCACACTGGCACCCACCAGAACACCGTGATTCCAGTCGCGAGCTTCGTAGATCAACGGTGCCACGTCAGCACGTCGACCGCCGAAGATGATGGCCGAGATGGGCACCCCACGGGGGTCTTCAGAGAGCGGGGAATAGCACGGATTCTGGCTTGCCGAAACTGTAAAACGTGAGTTTGGATGAGCGGCGGCGCCGCTGCCTTCGTGGTGGGTTTCACCTTTCCAGTTGGTTACCGCGCGTCCCGTTTTCAACCCTTCCCACCAGGGTTGATTGTCGCCGGTAACCGCAACATTGGTGAAAATGGTGTTGCGAGTAATCATCTCGTAAGCGTTCTTGTTGGTTTTCGGGTTGGTGCCCGGGACCACGCCGAAATATCCGGCCTCGGGATTAATTGCCCACAATCTGCCGTCTTCGCCCAACCGCATCCAGCAGATGTCGTCGCCGATGGTCCATATTTTCCAGCCTTTGTAGGACTCAGGCGGTATCAGCATCGCCAGATTGGTTTTCCCGCAGGCCGACGGGAAGGCGGCAGCGACGTAGTGCACGTCACCTTGAGGGCTCTCGATGCCAACGATCAACATATGCTCGGCGAGCCAGCCTTCGGTTTTGGCCTGCCAGCTTGCAATCCGCAAGGCATGACATTTCTTGCCGAGCAGGGCATTACCGCCATAGCCCGATCCGAAGCTCTGGATCGTGAGTTCTTCCGGAAAATGCATGATGAACCGGCGATCCGGATTCAGATCGCCGACTGAATGCAAACCTTTGACAAAAGTGCCTTCCCGTTCGATACGTTCCAGGGCCGCTGCACCCATGCGCGTCATGATTTTCATGTTAGCGACGACGTAAGGGCTGTCCGTGATTTCCACTCCGCACCTGGACAGCGGGGAATCGATTGGTCCCATGCAGTAGGGGATCACATACATCGTTCGTCCTTGCATGGAGCCTTCGAACAAGGCGTCCATCTTGGCATGAGCCTCTACCGGGTCCATCCAATGGTTGTTGGGCCCAGCGTCCTCCCGGCTGCAGCTGCAGATGAAAGTGAGATGCTCGACCCGTGCCACATCCGAAGGATGCGAGCGATGCAGGTAGCAGCCCGGATGGGTTTCCGGATTGAGTTCCTTCAGCGTCCCGCCTTTCAGCATCAAGTCGACGAGGTCGCGGTATTCCTGTTCGGAACCGTCACACCAGTGAATCTGGTCAGGTTGAGTGCGTTTTGCAACGCTGGCGACCCAGTTGGAAAGCGCGTCATTGCTGGTCATTTCAGGCCCATACAAAGTTGATAGTGGCGGGACAGCGGGCGGATAGCCATGTGCCGGGCGATGGCCGGCTATTATACCGTCCGGCGCCGATTTGGTCCGCTGTCCCGCTCCGGGCCAGCCGGGATGCTATAGAATTAAGCCTCTTCAGGAAGGCACTGTCCCCGAAGGAGGGGTACTAATGGGCGAACACACGATACGGGAGGTGCTGAAGCGCCGCAGCTCGGAGACCCAGCGCGAGCTGCAAAAGCGCCGCGAACAAGTTGCCCGTGGCAAGCGGTCGCGGACCCCCTTTCTGGTGCTGGCAGTCGTGCTGCTGGCCATTGTGGGGAGCGCTGTCTATGTCGGTATGCTGGTGAAGCAGATTTCCGACCGCTTCGCGGCCGATATAACCGTGCGCAGTGCGCACCCGATAGAAACGATCAATCTGCAATCGGCGACGGCGTTTCTGCCGAATACGTTGCTGGCGGTCACCGACCCCGGCTTCTTTGAAGCCAGCGCAACGACTGTCAGCCCCGTAACCCGCCGTCTGGTGCGTATCTATTTTCCGGATGCGTCCAGTGTGGGCATACGCGTAATGGCAACCGCGGCGCAGTTCAAGTTCAGCCGCACTGATATTCTGGAAGCCTACATAAACGACGTGAACATGGGTACGGCGGGTGGCAAGCGAATTACCGGCTATGCCGCGGCAAGCGAATTCTATTTTCATAAACCGTTTGCACAGTTGCAGCCACAGGAAGTCGCTTTGCTTGTGGCGGTTATGCTGGATCCGCGTCAGATCGACCCCAGAAAATTTCCCGATAAAGCGCTGGCAGCTCGAAATCAGGTCCTGCAGGCCGACGCAGCGCAAACCGTTCTGAGCCAGAGTCAGGCCGAGGTGCTTGCCAAGATGCCATTGGGCGTGTCGCCCTGAGAATGCAACGCAAGACAATTTGCCGGCTCGTCAATCATGACCGACTACGCTGATCTGCTTGGCGCTGCCGGTCCGTTTGCAGACAGACTGGCCGGGTTCTCGGTGCGCTCCCAGCAGCAACTGCTCGCGGACCGGATCGGTCAAGCGCTGGATAGCGGAGATGTTCTGGTTGCCGAAGCAGGCACTGGCACGGGCAAGACATTTGCGTATCTGGTGCCGGCGCTGATGGCAGGTAAAAAGGTTCTTATTTCAACCGGAACCAAAACGCTGCAGGATCAATTGTTCCATCGTGATCTTCCCTCCGTCCGCGACACGCTCGGCATGCCGGCCAAGGTCGCGCTGCTGAAGGGCCGTGCCAATTATCTGTGTCAGCACCGACTGTCGTTATTGCTGCGCTCGGGGCAAGGGTTGTTCGACAGCCGGGAGCGTGTACATGAGCTCGAGCGCATCCGGGTCTGGTCCGGCGATACCCGGAGCGGCGAGATTGCAGAATTATCAACAGTGCCCGAAACCTCGCCTCTCTGGCCGCAAGTTACCTCGACTGCTGATAATTGCCTGGGCCAGGAATGTCCTGACTATAGCCGTTGCCATGTGATGGAGGCGCGGCGTCGTGCGCAGGAAGCCGATGTAGTGATCATCAATCATCATCTGCTGCTTGCTGACATGCTGCTCAAGGAAGAGGGGTTTGGTTCCTTGTTACCCGGCGTCGATGCCGTCATTGTGGATGAGGCACATCAACTGCCGGAAATCGCCACTCAGTATTTCGGCAGCAACATTTCGAGCCGGCAATGCAGCGAATTGCTGCAGGACGTGCGTAAGGAATACCTGGACGCTGCAGGCGATGTGCCGGAATTTGTCGATATCCTGAGCGGCGCGCAAAGTGCATTGAAAGAAGCCCAGGATCTGCTTGGGCATGGAACGGGTCGTTTTGAATGGCAGATATTCCCCGGTCGGGATCGGGCGCGGCAGATACTTGAAACGTTTGCCGACGCTCTGGCAACTCTGCAGGTCAAGCTCGAACAGTTGTCGGTGCGTTCGCGTGGCCTTGAGAATTGCGGCCAGCGGCTGGATTCCATCAGTGTGCGATTGCAGTCCTTTCTTGATGATTCCG
>DASUXE010000163.1:0-2162 GCA_036378075.1 Gammaproteobacteria bacterium | reverse complement strand
GGCAAGCCGGTGATTCTGGATGTTAATGATATTGTGACCAAGGGCACACCCGCGCTGCATTTTGCGTTCCAGTATTTCCAGAATCTGGAAGGCGATCTGATTCTGCCGGACGGCTTCCAGCCCGGTCGCGTGGAGCTGGTCATCAGCGAAAACGGCAAAGACCCGGTGCGACAGAATTTTGACTGGCAAAACGTGACGACTTAGGAGGTCGATATGTTGGGCAGCAAGAAGAATCCTGCAGGACGCATCGATACACTGGTGGGACGCAACACGACCATCACTGGTGATCTGCGTTTCAGCGGCGGATTGCATGTGGACGGCACTGTGCAGGGCAACGTAAGCGCGGAAGCCGGCTCCGAATCCGTATTGAGCCTGAGCCAGCATGGCATGATCAAAGGCGAAATCAGGGTACCGAACGTGGTCCTGAATGGCGCCGTGGAAGGCGACGTGCATGCTGAAAAGCGGCTTGATCTCGGTGCCGAGGCCCGCATTAACGGCGATGTGTATTACAGCCTCATCGAGATGGCGGTCGGCGCCACCGTGAACGGCAAGATGCTGCACAAACCCGCGGGACAGGTGCCCAAATTGACCCACCAGTCTGGCCCGGATGCCGCACCGGATAGGCCGGTCAAGCCTGGGTTATAATGGCAGGTATGGCTGAAGCCGAACTGAACCGGATGAACATGGAACCGCAGACCCAATCCGCCGCTCCGCTGATTTTCACCAGCGCCGCCGCGCGCAAGGTGAAACAGCTGATCGAAGAGGAAGCCAACCCCGCGCTCAAGCTGCGCGTGTTCGTCAGCGGCGGTGGCTGTTCCGGATTCCAGTATGGATTCACCTTTGATGAGAACACTGAAGATGGCGACACCTGCGTCGAAAACGAAGGCGTCATGCTGCTGGTGGATCCGATGAGTTTCCAGTATCTGGCCGGTGCCGAGATCGACTACAGCGAGGGACTCGAAGGTGCGCAGTTCGTGATTCGCAATCCGAACGCGACCACCACCTGTGGTTGCGGATCGTCCTTTTCAGCCTGATATTCACGATTGCGGAATGCTTTGCAAAGGCACCTTCGGGTGCCTTTGCGGTTTTCAGACCGGATAAACGGCACCCAGTATGGTCGCGGCCGACGCGCCGGTGACTTCCGGCAGATTGCCGGGTCTCCCTTCCAGAGTCTCACGTGCCAGCCAGGCGAACGCCATTGCTTCCACCCAGTCGGGATGAATGCCGTATTGTTCGGTTGATTCCAGGCGCGTTTCACCGAACAGCGATTCCAGACGTTGCATCAGATAGCGGTTATGTGTGCCACCACCGCAGACCAGCACCCGCGCCGTATTGCGTGAGTAATGCCTGACCGCGTCGACGATGGATTGCGCCGTCAGTTCGGTCAACGTGGCCATCACGTCGCGAGGCTCAAGCGCCGGGTCGGTCAGATGACGATCGAGCCACGCGGCACTGAAATATTCACGGCCGGTGCTCTTGGGCGCGGACAGGGAAAAATACCGGTCGCTCAGCAGTTCGTTTAACAAGCGGCCGTCGACCCGACCTGTGGCGGCGAAAGCACCGTTTGTATCGTGTGTCTGCTTGAGCCGGCGCATGCTCCAGATATCCAGCAATGCGTTTCCCGGGCCGGTGTCGAAACCGGTAACGGGCTGCTGGTTTGCCGGCAACAGCGTGACATTGGCGATACCGCCGATGTTGAGCACGGCGCGCGATTCATCAGGGTTGGCGAATACGGCGCGATGAAATGCCGGCACCAGTGGTGCGCCCTGTCCGCCGAGCGCCATGTCGCGCCGACGGAAATCGGCGACCACCCTGATTCCGGTGCGCGCTGCGATCAGGTTCGGATCGGCGATTTGCAGACTGAAGGGATGCGTGCCTTGCGGGCGGTGACGGATGGTTTGACCATGACTGCCGATCGCGCGGATCTCGGTTGCGGGAACGCCGCTTTTCTGCAGCAGTTCGCTCGCTGCACGCGCAAACCACCCGCCCAGCTCGGTGTCGAGCGCACCGGCTGCATCAATGGCATCGCCAGGCAGCAAACCGGAAGCCAATTCAAGAACACGTTGACGCAGTTTCGGATCGTAGGGCAGGAAATGGTGGGAGCGTAACTGCGGTGCAGGCGTGAATTCCACCAGCGCGGCGTCAATGCCATCGGCACTGGT
>DASUXE010000162.1:0-9727 GCA_036378075.1 Gammaproteobacteria bacterium | reverse complement strand
AGAACGTCTCCCGGACCACCGTTTCGACTCCCAGCTCGCGCAGCAGGTGCACGTGGTATCGATTACGGGCGCGGGCCAGCACCACCAGCTCCGGAAAATGCTTGCGCGCAACTTCCGCGGTTCTGACCGAGGCCTCGACATCGTCAATGGCAATGACCAGGAACCGGGCCTGTTCTGCCTTGGCGGCGCGCAGCAGTTCCAGCCGTGAAGCGTCACCGTAATATATTTTGTTGCCGAAGCGGCGGATGGTTTCGACTTGATCGAAGTTGGCCTCCAGCGCCGTAAAAGGAATTTTTCGCATGCGCAGCAGCCGGCCGACGATCTGACCGACACGCCCGAAGCCGGCGATGATTACCGGATTGCCGGGTTCGTCGATGCGGTCAAATTCGGGCTCCTTGTGCTCTTCCAGAAACGGCTGGATCACCTTTTCGTTCAACAGCACCAGCAACGGCGTGGCCGCCATTGACAGTGTCACGGTGAGATTGAGCAGGTCAGTGAGTGATTGACCGAAAATGTGATAGCCGGCCGCTGCGTTGAAGATCACAAACGCGAACTCGCCACCGGTTGGCAAAACGAAAGCAAGGTTGCGGGCAGACGGGCCTGGCATCCGGAATGCGTTGCCGAGACCGTATAGCGCCAGCATCTTCAATGACAGCATGCCGGCCACAATCGTCAGCACCAGCAAAGGCGTATGCACGATCAGCCCGAGGTTTGCAGACATCCCCACTGCCATGAAGAACAGTCCCAGCAATAAACCCTTGAAAGGTTCGATGTTGGCTTCGAACTCGTGACGATAGCTTGAGTCGGCCAGCAGCACGCCGGCGATGAAAGCACCCAGTCCCATCGACAGCCCGATGTTTTCAGCAACCAGACCGGAACCGATGACGATAAGCAGTACCGTGGCGGTGAAGATTTCCGGATTACCGAATTGCACCACCAGATTGAAGAACGGGCGTAACAGCACGCGGTTGCCGGCGATCAGCGCGGCGACCACCACGATAATGGTAACGATCGAGGTCAAGGTGTGAGCATGATGGCTGTCGCCGCCTCCATACAACACACCCAGTAATGCCAGTACCGGAATCGCGACCACGTCCTGAAACAGCACGATGCCGAAGGCCGCGCGGCCGTGGTGTTCGACCAGCTGCTTTTTCTCCGCCAGCATTTGCAGCACGAACGCAGTCGAGGACAGCGACAGACCGAATCCGGCGACCGTGGCCGGCACCCATGCGAGTCCGAGCGCGTGCGCACCGCCCGCGAGCAGCAGGGTGCTGGCAGCAACCTGAACCGAGCCCATGCCGAATACGGTTTTGCGCATCACCCACAGGCGTGAGGGTTGCAGTTCGAGGCCGATGATGAACAGCAGCAGTACCACGCCGATTTCGGCGAATTGCAGGATGGTGTTGACGTTGGTGATGAGCTTGAGGCCCCACGGTCCGATGGCAATGCCGGCAATCAGATAACCGAGTACCGAGCCGAATCCGGACTTGCGCGACAGCGGCACCGCGATGCACGCGGCGATCAGAAAAACGGCGGTTTCCTGCAGCAGATTCATGACGGCACCTCCGGACAGTGTGCCCAGCTTACGCAGGTGCCGCTTTATTGGATAGCGCCGGCCTTCTCTGCCTGATGCGCACATAGGGCGACAGTCTGCCGGGTGCGGGAATGCACAGACCGGCATCGGCCGTTCGGTAACGTCATTGTCCGTGAACGATGGCCAGTTCGCCTTCCTCGATCATCTGATCGAGTTCGGACTGGGAAGCAGCATTGAGGCGCCGGAGATCGAGCCGTTCCGTTGCACAGAGTCCCGCCCAGTTGTTGCGCCCATGTTCCTTGACGTAGTACAGCGCGTGATCGGCAAGCGATACCAGGGTTTCCCAGTCGTTCCATTCCGGTTTGGACTGGCAGAAGGGGTGTTCGACATAGCCCACCGAGCAGGTGACCTGCAGTCTTTCGCCACTGCTGCCGACGAACGGGTCGTTGACCATCAGGCGTTGTACGCGGCTGACGACATGCGAGACCTGATCCCGCGGCATGGGTCGGAACACGATCAGGAATTCCTCGCCACCCCAGCGCACCACGTAATCGCCGGTACGGACCAGACGTTTGAGGCGTGCGGCAAATTCCTGCAGCAGCTGATCTCCCGTATTGTGCCCGAGGGTATCGTTGACGCGTTTGAAGTGATCGATATCGGCGATGGCAAACACCATGACCTTGTTCTCGTACGCGGGGTTTTGCAGCTCACGCCGGAAGAAGGCCAGATCGGCCGGCAACTGCTGGGCAAGATAGCGGCGGTTCTGCAGACCTGTGAGCGGATCCGACTGACTCATGTCGCGCAGGCGGTCCGTCAACTGCTCGAGCTCCTGGGTGCGCTGTCGCACCATGCTTTCGAGCCGCATGCGCTGGCTTTGCAGTTTGTTGATCTGGAAACGGTATCCCGCGTAAATCAGCAGGACTGTGAGCAGGCCAATCAGCGCCATGAACCAGATTGTCTGATAAAAGTAGGGTTGCAGGGTGATTGCGACTGACGCAATTCCCGGACTCCAGATGCCGGCGCTGTTGGCGGCGCGGACCTCGAAACGGTAATGCCCCGGCGGCAGGTTGGTATAAGTGGCGACACGATGCTGGTTGTCTTCGAGCATGTTCCAGGCGGTGTCATAGCCGGTCAGCCGGTATTGAATGGTGACACCCAGTGGATCACGAAAACTCAGCGCGGCAAACCTGAATTGCAGATCGCGATTACCGGGTTTCAGCGTGAACTTGTCGACCGCGTCGAGGTTGTGCCATGCGCCTGAAAAATGCACCGCCTGGACATCGACCGTTGGCGGCTGCATTTCACGTTGAATTGTCAGGGTATTGATAATGCCGACGCCGCCACGCGTTGGGAAAAACAGGTCATCGCCTTGCAGAAATCCCTTGGCGTTGCCGGCGCCGTCGCAGCAGTAGGTTTTCTGGCTGCCGGGCCAGTCGCCGCGTTCGCTGACCAGCGCTTCAGGTTTGAGCTTGTCCGCCGTTCCCGATGCCCAGGCTTTGAAATCGCTCAGGCGCAGCCGATAGACGCCGCGGATGCCGCCGACCCAAAGCCAGTTGCGCGCGTCTGCGGTAATGTAGAACGGACTGTTGGCCAGCAAGCCGTCCTTGGTGGTCAGCACATGCCATTGAGCACCGTCGTACCAGTAAAGCCGGTCTTCACGCAGTCCCCCGACCACGAGTTCGCCATCGGCCAATTCGGTGATGGCTGTCACGTCGGCTTGTTCGGGTGTGTTCGTGCCGTGGGCCACCAGTTCCAGCCGATCCCCCGTCAGGCGGTACAGGCCGGATTCCGTGCCAAGCAGTATCCGGCCGTCGCGGGTCTGGTAGAGGATCCGGCAGTAAGTGTTCATGAGTCCGTCGGCCGGGCCATAGCGCCGCAATGTGCCCTGCGGCGTATAGCGGAACAGGCCATCCAATGTCGCGATCCAGTAATTCCCGGTCCGGTCTTTCAGAACACCGTTTACCTGGATCCCGGTCAAGGCATGAAATACCGGCGGTGTAACCAGTTTTCCGTGCGCGTAAATCGCCAGTCCGCCGCGGGTGCCAATCCAGAGGCGGCCGTTATCGTCGAGCAAGGTGTAGCCATTGGGTTGTGGCAGGTCACGACCGGCCACAGCGAGTTTGAAGCGCCCGTCGCGGAAACGGTAAACGCCATCGTTGGTGCCGACCCACAGTCCGCCTGTGCGCGCGGGTGTCACCGACCAGATGATCCCGTCCGGTAAACCTTCCCAGGTGCTCAGATATCTGATGTAACCATTCCAGAGACGGGCGAGACCCTGCGAGTGGCTGCCCAGCCACAAGTTGTGTTCGCGATCTTCGAAGATGCTTTCGACACCCTGGAACGCAGCCGGATCGGAGTTCGGTACAAACTCGGTCATACGCAGGCCCTGCAGCCGGACCAGACCTTCGGTAGTCCCGACCCAGAGGTTGTGATCGCTGTCGGCAAACAGGCTGTTGATGAAGGCATGCAGCGGCAATGAGTCGGCCTCCGCCCGCAACCATTTGCCGGCGGCGTAGCGGTAGAGTCCGTGATTGGTGCCGGCCCAGAGGATGCCCTGGTCCACACACAATTCCGTGATCACGGTCGGCGTCCCGTTTTTGGGTGCCGGAATCGTGCTGACATTTGTGCCGCTCAGCCGCAACAGGTTGCCGCGACTGCCGATCCAGATGGCGTGATTCCAGCGCAGCAGCGCAAATGCCGGCGTCGTGCCCAATCGGTTGTAGGCGGTGAGTTGGTCAGGCGTCGCGACAAACACGCCTGTGGTGGTGGCGACCAGCGTGCGGCCGTCCGGCATTTCCAGCAGGTCCTGCACGTTCAGGTCGTTACTTATATGGCTCCCGGGGGCGGGCCGTACCGCGTAGAAGCGACGCCCGGTGTAGCGCACGAGCCCTTTGTAGGTACCAATCCAGAGTGTGCCATCGCTTGTCAGCAGTAATTTCTGGATTTGCACGCCAGGAATTTCCGGCGTGCTGGCGGGCGTGTAGGTACGAAATTCAATGCCGTCGAAACGTGCAAGGCCAGCCTGGGTGCCGAGCCACATATAGCCATCACGGTCCTGGGCAATCGCGGAGACGGTGATCTGTGGCAGTCCCTGTTCCAGGGACCAGGTGGTTTTTGCGTAGTCGTGAAAGGGTTCGTCGGGTGCGAGGGCGGAGGCGCAGGACGGCAGCAGGCATAACCCGATCAGGCTGCCAATTGTCCAACTCAGAAAAGACGCGCCTGGTTTCATCCCTCGACTTCAACCATTTTGGGAATAATTTGCCGATTTAATATTTAACATAACTATAGTACATTGCAGATCGTCGAACCAGCGGTTGTGGGCTATCCTCAACATACCGGGATAGCGGGGCGCAGCACGGCATTGGCGCCTGTGATAAGCGGTCCGTGCTAATGCTTTGAATATCCTGGATTTCTAACCGACTGGCGGGACGCCGCTGCGCAGGGGAGCCTTGGCCCCGATGACTGCACCAAAACCCGACCCCCAATCAGGCCAACGCCGTTTGCTGTTGGAGCAAACCTCCCGTTACGCGATCTATGGTACCGGAATTGCCGCCGTTGGCGTGATTGTGGGCACCCTGCTGGTGGCCTGGTATCAGCACGGCGGCCTCAGCATCGATGCGATTGCGCTGGCGCAGACCGGAGATGTGGGCCTTTGGGCGCTGGACGGCATGCCGTTCTTTTTTGCCGCCTGGGGTCAGTACGCCAGCATCCAGCTGGCGCGTCAGGCGGACAGCGTCATCGAAAATTCCACGCGCGACCTGCGCGATGCGCTGCAGCGGGCCGAATACACCAGTCAGGCGAAAAGCGATTTCTTTGCCAAGGTCAGTCATGAATTGCGCTCGCCGATCAACGGCATTCTTGGCATGAGCGATTTGCTGATGGGTGGGCGGCTCGACGGCGAGCAGCAAAAGCGGGTGCAGGTCATCCACAGCGCAGCCGGCGATCTGCTGAATCTGATCAACGACATCCTGGACTATTCGCGCATCGAGGCCGGCAAACTGCAACTCGAATCAATTGAGTTCGACGTGCATGAATGCATTGAGGGCGCCGTCATGTTGCTTGCCCAGCAGGCACAAGCCAAAGGTCTGGAGCTGACAGTGGTTGTGCAACCGGATATGCCGCGTCGCCTGATCGGCGATCCCGGACGTCTGCGGCAAATGATCATCAACCTGCTGAGTAACGCCATTAAGTTCACCGAGCGTGGCGAAGTGGTGCTGAGCGCGAAGTTGCTGGCGCGTCAGCCGGATGGCTTGATCATGATCCGCATCGAGGTTGCCGATACCGGTATAGGTGTGTCGCGCAAGGCATTGCCCGGATTATTTCAACCTTATACCCAGAGCAGCAGCGCCACCACCCGCAAACATGGTGGTACCGGGCTCGGTCTTGCCATCACCCGCGAGCTCGCTGAAACCATGCACGGCGACGTCGGTGCCGAAAGCGAGGAGGGTCGCGGCAGCCGGTTCTGGTTCAGCGTTCGCCTGAACGTTCCGGAACATGCGTATCAAGCTGCGGCCGGTGTCGTAATCGTCGAGGATCTGAACATTCTGGTCGTGGCCGCCAACGATGACGCACGTCACGCTTTTGCCGACCAGTTGCGCGCACTGGGCTGTGATGTTGAAGAAGCCACCGACGGAATCGAGGGCTTGCAGTACGCCTTGCGCAGCATTGAACAGCACCGGCCATTTCATCTGGTGTTTACCGACATGTTTCTGCCCCATCTGGACGGCGAATCGCTCGGCCGCGAACTCAAGGCCCGTCCCGAAACCCGTCACATGGTGTTGAGCATGCAGACCAATACCGGTGCGCGCGGTGACGCCGCGAGGCTGCACGAAGCCGGATTTGCCGGCTATTTCAGCACCCGGATACCACCGGCCGAGTTGCGCGAAACCGTGGTTGCGCTGATGGCGACGCGCGACCTGAGCGTCGCGGAACGTGCGCGCCACGGTCTTGTGACGCGATATACGCTGACCGAAAAGCGCCGTGACGCGCGCCGGGTGTTGCTGGTGGATGACAGTCCCGTCGATCAGGAAATCACGCTGGCGCTGCTCGGTCGTGAAGGGTGTATCACCGATATCGCTGTCAGCGGTCGGGAGGCCGTGTCCGCGGTGCAGCGTGCCATGTACAGCGTGGTGGTGCTCGATATGCAGTTGCCCGACATGAGCGGCATCGAAGTGGCGAGCCGTATCCGTAACCTGCCGGGGGACGGCGGACGGGTGCCGATCGTGGTGCTGACTGCCGGACTCACCGACGCGGAACGCAAGCGGGTGCGCGACGCCGGCGCCAACGACGTGTTGCTCAAGCCGGTGGAAGCGGTGTTGTTTCGCCGTGCGCTGGCGCGCTTTGTCGCGATCTCCACGCAGCCGGAAGCCGAAACGCAGGCCCAGAAAGACAAACAACTGATTGACTTGTTCTGCCGCGAGAGCGAACGACGCGTGGCCGCGATGCGGATTGCGCTGCGCGATGGCGAGTTCCAGAGCATTGCCCGCGAAGCTCACACAATGAAGGGCATTACGGCGCACGTTGATGCGGGAAGCATGCGGGTTATCGCCATGCGTCTTGAAGAGTTGGCGCGGAGCGGGGTGCCGAATGACGCCATCGGCGCGGCGATCGACGCGCTCGAACAGGCATTCGCCGCCTATCGCGACACTCTGGCCGCACAAAACGCCGAAACCACTCAGCCGGTGCGATGAATCGGGCCGCGGCTTGCCTCCGGGCAGGTGACTGTAGAGAATGAGTTTCCAATTCTGCCTGTCATGAGTATCAGCGATGCCCGATAAGAAAAATGCCATGTCAGCTGGCCGCTGGCGGATCTTCTGGTACATCCTGCTGTTAGTACCGTTCGTCGGTGCCTTGTGGGTTCCGTTTTACAATCGCATCGATCCGATGCTGTTCGGCATTCCGTTTTTTTACTGGTTCCAGTTCGCGTGGATCATCGTGACCGCGATCATCACCGCCGGCGCCTATCTCGCCAGATTCTGATAACAACAAGACGGGGTACAACATGAATTGGGTTGCTCTGACAGTCTTTGTGCTGCTGTTTGCGCTGGTAACCGTGCTGGGTTTTGTTGCCGCGCGCTGGCGCGCAGCCGATCTGGATCACCTGCATGAATGGGGTCTGGCCGGGCGGCGCTTTGGTACCGTGGTGACCTGGTTTCTGCTGGGTGGCGATCTCTACACTGCCTATACGTTCGTCGCCGTTCCGGCACTGGTCTTCGGGGCCGGCGCGATCGCGTTTTTTGCGCTGCCTTATACGCTGATGGTGTACCCCTTCGTGTTCGTGGTGTTTCCGCGTTTGTGGTCGGTGTCACGCAAACATGGCTACGTCACGGCGTCTGACTTCGTCCGCGACCGTTACGACAGCGGCCTGCTTGCATTGCTGGTGGCGGTCACCGGCATTCTTGCCACCATGCCTTACATCGCCTTGCAACTGGTCGGTATTCAGGTTGTCATTGGTGCGATGGGATTCAAGGGCGGTGGTTTGATCGGCGATCTGCCCTTGATCATCGCGTTTGCAATTCTTGCGGCCTACACTTATACGAGCGGTCTGCGTGCACCGGCGCTGATCGCGGTGGTCAAGGATATCCTGATCTACATCGTGATCATTGCGGCCGTGATCGTGATCCCGGTGCAGTTGGGTGGTTACGGACATATTTTCGACGCAGTGCCAGCCGACAAGCTGCTGCTTAAGCCGCCGGTACCCGGCAATGTCGGCACCTACAGCGCTTACGCTACGCTCGCGCTGGGTTCGGCGCTCGCCTTGTTTCTGTATCCGCACAGTGTGACCGGTTTGCTGAGCGCCAGCAGCCGTCAGGTGATCAAGCGCAACATGGCGCTGTTGCCGGCCTATTCGCTGGTGCTGGCCTTGATCGCATTCCTCGGTTACATGGCGATCGCCGCAGACGTCCAGCATGATCCGGCCTATGCCGATTACTTCAAGCAATACGGTGCCGATTTCGCAGTGCCGGCCTTGCTGCTGAAATCGTTTCCCGCGTGGTTTGTCGGCGTGGGGTTTGCTGCGATCGCCATCGGCGCGCTGGTGCCGGCAGCCATCATGTCCATCGCCGCTTCGAACCTGTTCACGCGCAACATCTACAGGGAATACCTCAAGCCGGACGCGACCCACAAACAGGAAGCTGGCATGGCCAAGCTGGTGTCGTTGGTGGTGAAACTCGGCGCACTGGCGTTCATCATTTTTCTGCCGCAGAAATATGCGATCCAGCTGCAGTTGCTGGGTGGCGTGTGGATCATTCAGACTCTGCCTGCGATCATCGTTGGCTTGTATACGCGCTGGTTGCACCGCTGGGCACTGGTGGCAGGCTGGGCGGCCGGAATGCTGTGCGGCACCGGCATGGTGGCGGCACAGCATTTCAAGGGCACGATCTATCCACTGCATGTCGGTGCGCTGACTGTTCCGGGTTACGCCGCTTTGTATTCACTGGCGTTGAATTTCGCGGTGACGATACTGTTGACATTGTTGCTGGGCGTCTTGAACACGCCGGCTGGAACCGATGCGACCATGGCCGCCGATTACGAGCACGATGCAACATGAATATTGAGCGTTATATTGGTCTGGCTGCCGCCGCACTCACCACGCTGTCATTTCTGCCTCAGGTGTACCGTTCATTCGTTACCCGTGATCTCCATGGCGTTTCGTTGACCATGTACTGCGTGTTTACAGCAGGTATCAGTTTGTGGCTGATTTACGGAATCATGCTGCATGACCTGCCGATTACACTCGCCAATGCCGTCACGCTGGTGCTGGCAATGACTGTTCTGATACTCAAACTACGCTACCGATAAGCTGTTAGCACTCGGCGGTTCCTGCTGCTGCATGGCTGCCGTTGGTCGGCGACCAACGCACTTGCAAATTCGATGCCAGCATCTATGCTCGATATAAAGGCGCTTGCCTGAAGTCGAGGAGACGGCGTGATGAGCAATGCCGGCAAAGTCATTACGGTCAACACACTGGATGATTGGTTCCGCACCTCGCTGAGTAATGCGCTGGCGGAACGCAGGATCAGTACTGCAGCCGATACCGAGCATTACATGGTGCAACTGCTGTCGCACTACGCGCGCAGTGAAAACCTGTATCAGCACTCGGGTGAAAGCGTGCAGCAACTCAAGCCGCTGGCCCTGATGCTGTCGGATGCGATGACTTCGGAATCGGCCGAACAACGTCACCAATTATTGCAG
>DASUXE010000161.1:0-3580 GCA_036378075.1 Gammaproteobacteria bacterium | reverse complement strand
CGGCTTGACGCACAGCGGCTTGCTGGCTGCGACATGCATGGCGATATCTTTGGCGAGCGCCGGGGTACCGCCTTGCATTTCGACCAGCACACCGATGCGTGTGCCATGTGCATAGGCACCAATGTGATTGCCCTGGGTCTTCAGACATTCGATACGACGCACGCTGATGTTCTCGCCCACTTTCGCAACCAGTTCGCGGCGCGCCGTATCGGCGGACTTGCCGTCGGCGAGCTTCATGTCGTTGAGTGCGTCGGTATCGGCCGGCTGTCCAGCCAGAACCAGCTTTGCAATAGCGGAGGCGAATGCGGAAAAATCGTCACCGTTGGCAACAAAATCGGTTTCGCAGTTGACCTCCACCATGGCCGCGGTATCACCCGCGACTTCCATCGCAATCCTGCCTTCAGCGGCTACGCGCCCGGCTTTCTTGTCCGCCTTGGCCAGACCGGCCTTGCGCATGTTCTCGACCGCAACATCAATATCACCCTGGGTTTCCGTCAGGGCCTTCTTGCATTCCATCATGCCGGCGCCGGTGCGCTCACGCAGTTCTTTAACCATTGCAGCTGTAATTGTCATGCTTCAAACCTGAAATGTTGAATGCAGCCCCGCTTATCGGGGCTGTATCTAATGTGCAGAATATAAAACCGTAACCGGATGCAGAACGATTACTCGTCCTGATCTTTCGCGGCAGGCTTCTTGCTCGGAGTCTTCTTTACAGCCGCTTTCTTCGCTGGCTTGGCAGCCTCGCCGGCTTCCTCTGCAGCAGATTCCGCAGCTTCAGTCTTGGCAACTGCCGGCTTGGCGGCTGTCTTGCCGGCAGGTGCAGTTTTCTTGCCGCCGCGACCGGCTGCCGGCTTGTGCGCCACTGGCGCCTTCTTGCCACGCGCGCGACCGCGTTTCGGATTGCCGTGCTCATCCAGCTCGACGAACTCATCTTCGTCGTTACCAGCGAGTTGCGGCATGGATTCCTTGCCGAGCAGTACCGCATCGGCGATGCCCTGCGCGTAGAGTTGTACCGCACGGATCGCGTCATCGTTACCCGGAATCACGTAGTCCACGCCATCCGGAGAATTATTGGTGTCGACAATGCCGATGATCGGAATATTCAGTTTGTGGGCTTCACTGACCGCAATCTTCTCGTGCCCGACGTCAATGATGAACAGCGCATCCGGCAATCCGCCCATGTCCTTGATGCCGCCGAGGCTCTTCTCGAGTTTTTCCATCTCGCGACGCAACGTGATCACTTCCTTCTTGCCGAGACGATCGAAAGTGCCGTCCTCGGACTGCAGTTCGAGTTCCTTCATGCGGCGGATGGACTGACGCACGGTCTTGAAATTGGTTAGCGTGCCACCCAGCCAGCGCTGGTTGACATACGGCATGCCACAGCGCCTGGCTTCCTCGGCCACGGTGTCGCGGGCAGCGCGCTTGGTGCCGACAAACAGCACGGTGCCGCCGTCAGTGATCAGGCGCTTAACGAATTCCAGTGCTTCGTGGTAAAGCGGCAGGGTCCGTTCCAGGTTGATGATATGGATACGGCTGCGCTCGCCGAAAATGAACGGGGCCATCTTCGGGTTCCAGTAACGGGTCTGATGGCCGAAATGCACGCCAGCTTCCAGCATCTGGCGCATGGACGGGGTCGCCATGAGTAATACTCCTGATAGATGGGAACGAAGTTCGTTCCCGGGGTTAAGCCTCCATACACCCCGTGTCGCAACCCTGGTCCAGAAGGACCGGCGGGCACCCCGCGACATGTGACGGTGTATGTGTGGTGTTAAATAAGCCGCTTTTCACGGCCGGTTTGCCAAAAAAGGCTGCGCTTTATACCATAACGGCCCAATAACGGCAACGTCGGCCGAGGTCTTGAGGCCCTGCCCACCTCGCCCCATATCCGGATACACCATGCCCGTCACCATCAAAACCCCCGAAGAACAGGCCAAGATGCGCGCAGCCGGCCGTCTGGCCGCCGAGGTCCTGGACATGATCGGGGCGTATGTGAAACCCGGCATCACCACCGAGGAGCTGGACCGGCTGTGTCACGATCACATCGTCGAGCATCAAAAGGCCATCCCCGCCAATGTCGGCTACAACGGTTTTCCCAAGACCATCTGCAGCTCGATTAACCACGTGGTCTGCCACGGCATTCCCAACGAGAAGAAACTCAAGGACGGTGACATCGTCAACATCGACGTCACCGTCATCAAGGATGGTTTCCACGGCGACACCAGCAAGATGTACTTCGTGGGCGAGCCTTCAGTGCTGGCCCGCCGCCTGGTGCAGGTCACACATGACGCCATGCTGACCGGTATCGAAATGGTAAAACCGGGAATTCGCCTCGGTGACATAGGCCACGCCATCCAGCAATATGCCGAAAGCCACGGCTATTCCGTGGTGCGGGAATACTGCGGACACGGCATCGGCCGGGTCTATCACGAAGATCCCCAGGTACTGCATTACGGCACCCCGGGCACCGGACTGGAACTCAAGCCCGGCATGACGTTCACCATCGAGCCCATGATCAATGCCGGCAAACGTCATGTAAAACTGCTGCCGGATGGCTGGACCGTGGTAACCAAGGATCATTCGCTCTCGGCTCAGTGGGAACACACCATCCTGGTCACCGAAACCGGCCATGAAATACTCACCACGCGCGCCGGTGGCGAGATCTGATTCCATTCGCTTGAACAACGCTCCGACCTCTCCTGCTCCATTGCTGGATACTGTGCCGCTTGATCGTGCCTTGCTCGCGGGCGAAAACCCTGTGCGGGCTTTCCGCCGTGCGCTCCGGCAAGGCGATGCGGCTTTGCGCGAACGCTTCGATAATGGCGCGCCGGTGGACGAGTTGGTGCACCAGCGCGCAGTGCTGGTTGATTCACTGATTACCCGCGCATTCCACCTGCATCTGCAACCCGCTGGAGACAGTCTGGCGCTGATCGCGGTAGGCGGTTACGGACGTGGGGAATTACACCCTCATTCCGATATCGACTTGCTGCTGCTGATACGCGCCGGCGAACGTGACACCCAGCGTTCGGCCATCGAAAAATTCATCGCCTTGCTGTGGGACACCGGATTGGAAGCCAGTCACAGCGTGCGCACACCGGAAGAATGCGCCACTGCAGCGCTTGCGGACATTACCGTCGCCACCAATCTGATGGAATCACGTCTGTTATGCGGCCCGCAGACGCTGTTCACGCAAATGCACGTCCTCACCGATCCACCTGCTACCTGGACTTCTGCCGAATTCTTCAGTGCCAAATTCCGGGAACAGCAGCTACGTCATCAGAAATACCACGATACCGCGTATCGACTGGAGCCGAATATCAAGGAAGGCCCAGGCGGACTGCGTGACATTCAGATGATCGGCTGGGTGGCGAAGCGCCATTTTGGAGCGCAAACGCTGCATGGTCTGGTTGATCACGGATTCCTGACTGAGCAGGAATATCTTGCGCTTGCCGGCGGACAGATATTTCTCTGGCGCATCCGCTTTGCATTACACCTGTTGAATCAGCGGCGCGAGGATCGGCTGTTGTTCGATGCCCAGATAAAGCTGGCAAAACAGTTCAAGTATCAGGATTCCCCGCAAGCG
>DASUXE010000160.1:0-5773 GCA_036378075.1 Gammaproteobacteria bacterium | reverse complement strand
ACCACATGCCGGCCGTCGTCGGACAGCAGCTTGGGCGGCATTGCCTTGAGCTTGCCGCCGTGAAACAGATTCAGGAACAGGGTTTCAATGATGTCGTCGCGATGATGGCCGAGCGCGATGCGGGTAATGCCATGTTCGGCGGCAAAGTTGTACAACGCACCACGCCGCAGGCGTGAACACAAGCCGCAGGTGGTCTTGCCTTCCGGCACCACGCGCTTGACCACACTGTAAGTGTCCTGTTCGATGATGTGGAACGGGACGCCGAGTTGCGTGAGGTAATCCGGCAATACATGCTCTGGAAACCCGGGCTGCTTCTGATCCAGGTTCACCGCAATGAGCTCGAAACGCACCGGCGCGCTTTTCTGCAACGCCAGCAGAATATCGAGCAAAGTATAGGAATCCTTGCCGCCGGACAGACACACCATGACGCGGTCGCCTTCGCCGATCATGTTGAAATCCTGGATGGCCTGCCCGACATTGCGACGCAGCCGCTTGTCGAGCTTGCGGAGATTGACCGAGGTTTTTTCGCCTGAATTGTTCACGTTCACAACATCCGGGAGCCCGTTGCAATGCGGCTATTTTAACGCCATATGCCCCGGTTCGCGGCCCTGGATCACCACGTCAGGACTTGTCCCGCTTTGCCAGCAACCGGTCCAGGTGATTGGCGAAGGCTTGCCGGTCGCGCTGACTCAGGGGCGGTGGCCCGCCGGTGGGTATCCCGCTGTCACGCAAATTCGCCATGAAATCCCGCAAGCTGAGCCGCGCCTTCACGTTGTCGGCGGTGTAAAGCTCGCCGCGTGGATTGAGCGCATGAGCACCCTTCTCCACCACTTGCGCCGCCAGCGGAATGTCTGCGGTAATGACCAGATCGCCGGCCGCGACCTGTTTCACGATCTCGTTGTCCGCCACGTCAAAGCCGGACGCCACTTGCTGTGACTTGATGTGCTGCGATGCCGGCGTGCGCAACGACTGGTTGGCTACCAGCGTTACCTGCACCTGGGCGCGCTGCGCCGCGCGGAACAGGATCTCCTTGATCACTTTCGGACAGGCATCCGCGTCCACCCATATCTTCATGATTTGTCTCGCAACCATTGGATGGCGCCCTGCCCCGCCACATAGCCGCTGGCAAAACAGGCCGTCAGAAGATATCCGCCAGTGGGGGCTTCCCAATCCAGCATCTCGCCGGCGCAGAACACGCCCGGCATCGCATGCAACATCAGGCGTTCGTCCATCGCCGTGGAGACAACACCGCCGGCACTGCTGATGGCTTCTTCCAATGGCCGCGCTGCCACCAGCCTGAGCGGCAGGTCCTTGATGGCGCGCGCCGCACGCGCAGGTTCTGTCAGGTCTGCCGCGCTGAACGCTTCCCGCAGCAGACCTGCCTTCACGCCTTCCACGCCGGCCTGCTTGCGCAGATGATTCGCCAGTGATTGCGCGCCACGCGGTTTGGAAAGATCCGCCGTCAATCTGGCTGTATCTTTGGCAGGATTGATATCCAGGTGCAGGGTGGCACTGCCGCGACTCTCGATGCGCTCACGCAATTCATGTGAAAGCGCATAAATGAGTCCACCTTCGACACCGTGTCGTGTCACGATGAACTCGCCCGCCTGTGGTGAGCCCCCATCCAGCCAGGCGTTCACGCGCTTGACTGCCTCGCCAGCGTAGTGCGAACGAAAATAGTCGCTCCATTCCACCTCGAAACCGCAGTTGGAAGGTTTGAGTGTGGCCACTGGAATCCCGCGTTGTTGCAGCCATGGAACCCAGGCACCGTTCGAGCCAAGGCGTGGCCAACTCCCTCCGCCCAGTGCGAGCACCGTGACATCCGCGCGCTCCGTCCGCTGCCCTGCAGGTGTATCGAACAGCAATTCGTCTCCCTGCCAACCGCGCCAGCGGTGACGAAGATGGAAGCGAACGCCGGTCTGCCGCAGACGGCGCAGCCAGGCACGCAGCAACGGCGCAGCCTTCATCTCCCTGGGGAATACGCGGCCGGAGCTGCCGACGTAAGTCTCAACGCCCAGAGACTGCGCCCATGTTCGCAATGCCGCGGAGCCGAATACCTCCAGCCACGGGCGCACCCAGCTGCTGCTTTTGCCGTAACGGGCGAGGAATCTTTGCGTATCTTCGGAATGGGTGAGGTTGAGTCCGCCGACCCCTGCCAGCAGAAACTTGCGCCCCACCGATGGCATGGCATCGTAGATATCCACGACGATTCCCGCCTTGCTCAAGACTTCCGCAGCCATGAGACCGGCGGGACCGCCGCCAACGATAATGGCAGTGGGCGTGGTCATCACCGCGGCTTGTTTCAAACCGCTGATTTCCTGATAGTTCCGACGCGCGAGAAAAACGTCAGCGTCGCTGCTTCGCCAGGCACCCCTTCAATCATGCCAAGTCACCGTAGCTCCTGTCGCTGCTTTCTGCTTCAAACCGGTGTCAAATCCCGCATCGACTTGAATTGTACCGGATCGACGCGATAGCCCAGCACCGATTCAAGGGTAGAGAACTTGTTGATACCCGTGGAAAGTTCGATATCTGTGCCGGTGAACTGCCCCGGATGCTCATAACCGGCAGTGTGCGCCAGTGCGATCAGTTCCTTGCGGAAGCCCTTGATGAAATTGGCGCAGCGCTTCGATTTGTTTTCGATGTCCAGCCCGGCCTGACGCCATTCGCTCATGGTGGTGACGCCGGTTGGACAGTGACCGGTGTGGCAGCTCTGCGACTGAATACAGCCGATCGACATCATGGCTTCGCGCGCCACGTTGACCATGTCGCAACCCATCGCAAACGCGACCACCGCACGATCCGGAAAACCGAGCTTGGCGCTGCCGATCCAGACCACGTCCTGTGACACGCCTGCGTTCTGGAACAGTTGATACACGCGTGCAAAGCCGATCTTGAACGGCAGCGATACGTGATCGGCATAGGTCAATGGCGCCGCGCCGGTGCCGCCCTCGCCACCGTCAATGGTGATGAAATCCGGGCCTTCGCCACGCGCTTTCATGCGTGCGGCAAGGTGTCCCCAGAAATCCGTCTCGCCAATCGCCGCCTTGACGCCGACCGGCAGGCCGGTACGCGCGGCGATGCGCTCGATGAAATCGATCATTTCATCGGCGCTGCCGAATTCGCTGTGTGCGTTCGGCGAGATGCAATCCTGAAACGGCTGAATGCCGCGGGTGCGGGCAATTTCCGGCACCACTTTCGGGCCCGGCAGCACCCCGCCCTTGCCGGGCTTGGCGCCTTGCGACAACTTGATCTCGATGGCGCGGATCTGCGGATACTTCGAGCATTTATCCGCAACCACGTCCAGTGAGAATTTTCCGTCCGGTCCGCGTGCACCGAAATAGCCGGTACCGATTTGGAAGACCACGTCGGCACCCAGCAGATGGTACGGACTCACGCCACCCTCGCCACTATTGTGATAGCAGTGTGCGAGTTTGGCGCCGAGATTGAGGGCGCTGATGGCATTCTTTCCGAGCGCGCCAAACGACATCGCCGAGATGTTCACCACCGATGCCGGACGATAGGGCCGCTTGCGCTGATGGCTTGCACCCATGATCTTGAGACACGGTATTGCGCTGGGATCGTCGCCCGGCCAGTTCGCCTTGTGCTCGGGAAACGGGAATGCCGCATTCTTGATGATCGGATAGCCGGTACCGTACAACTGCTCTTCGGTACCGAAGCCGAAATAATTGTTCTGCTGTTTGGCGGTCGCGTAAATCCAGCTGCGTTCACTGCGGTTGAAGGGCAGTTCTTCCTTGTCATCCGCGACCCAGTATTGACGCAATTCCGGGCCGATGAACTCCAGCCAGTAACGGAAATGACCAATGATCGGATAGTTGTGGGTGATAGCATGACGCCGCTGGGTCACGTCATGCACTGCCACCAGCACCAGAAACACAGCCAATGCAAGTACCAGCCACAGGAACACGATCATACCGCCCTCCCCGGTTCAGCCAGTTTTCGGACTCACCAGTTATAGCCGGTTTTTGCGCGTTTGTGAGCAGTCGCGGCCGGTAATTTTCACGTGCTTGAACGCGCGAATGCGTTTAGAACTCGCGCTTGAACACCAGTTGCGCACCCCGTTGTCCGCCGCCAAACGCATACAAGGCAAGCGAACCGGTGCGATCCATATAGTAAGTGAACCCGAGGTACGCGCCGCTGCTGCGAGCCGCGCTGAACTCGAGTTTAGCCGCAGGTGGCCCGGGATCGGTCTGGTTGCCATCGTAATGCTGCCAACGCAGTCCAGCAGAAATGCGCCAATTGAACAGATACAACACCGGCCCCACCGAGGCATAACTTTCGTACCAGGTCACATCCGGCTGTCCGGAAGGACTGGAAAAACTCACGTCGTTCCAGCGATACCCGCCTTGCAGCTCCAGACTCAGATAATTGCCGAGCCGCGGATGCCAGCCTGCAGACAATCCCAGCGATTGCCCGTCCGCCTGATTGAGTGTCGCCAGTGAGGGACTGTTCACACTGGCAACCAGATACGCACCGCTGATGCCGAAATCGACATCTTGCGCGAGCGGCTGGGTAATGACGACCGCATAGCGATCGACGTCCGCTCGGTAATCGGCAGCAGGATAGGCGAAACCCGTATGCACACGCCCGACATCGATTGCGGCTGCCAACCCGGCAGGATAGAAATCGTCGTCCGCTACAGCCGCTGATCCAAACGTCGACAACAGCAGCATGACAAGCAGCAGTCTGTACATGGGATTTCACCGCGCCTGATCCGTTTGCGATCAGTGTAACAGTGTTACCGGCGGTCAGGCACAACGATCGATGAAACGCAGCTTGGCGCAATGATCCAGCCGGTAAAAACGGCGCAGTTCGCGCTGCAACCCGGGATGATGTCCGGCTCCGAAGCGGCGTGCCAGACTCAGACAATAACGTGCCGCATGGCGATCGGCATCAAGATAACGTTGCCGGCCTGTTGCATCCAGGACGGGATCGAAATGCGTGCACTCGAACAGCAGATGATGAATCCGCGAGGCAGCATCAGGCAGATCATCCCCGGCGTGAACCAGCAGGGTCATCACGTACTTGTCGACTTCCGCCTGCAACTCGAGCTCAACGGCGCGCACAGCCTGGCGGCGCTGCGCATTGAATATGAGATAAATGAAGTGGCTCACGCCTTCCAGCGCCGACCAGAAGTCTTCCAGTGATTGTCCGTCATGCAGGAGAACCGCGGGTTGCTGTTGCATCCGGTCAAGCAACCCAGCATCCAGAAACAGCGACAACTCAAGTGCCTCTTCGGTTTCACGCACCAGCAATGTCTCGATTGCCGGCCGGTAGCCGTATCCGGACAGCGCGGCGGCCGTCTCGGCATCTGTCAACAGAAAATCACCGGCGCGGAACGCTACATCGAGTTCATACAATTGCATGAGGTCATGCTGTAACGAACCGACGACGGCAGACGGAGAATGATCGGGTAACGACATTCAGTGGCTCAGGCAGCTGCGCGCACCCAGCGCCGGCATTACCCCGAGAGACTGGAGTTTTTCCGCCGCACGTGCGCTGCCGGTACGCACCCAGAGTTCATATAGCCGCAAGACATCCCGTTGATCGAAGATCCGGGCCTGCTGCGCAATGTCGTTGAGCACGTCCACCAGCCCGGAAAACTTCTGCGCCAGCTCCACGAACACCCCTTTCAGCACCGATGTGCGCATCGACACCGGTGGCAGGAATGACAGGGTTTCGTAGGCCGCTTCGCCCATGCGGCTGTAATAGTCGACATCCACCGGCTGGCGGGCGAGATGATCGGCAAAGAATC
>DASUXE010000159.1:0-2670 GCA_036378075.1 Gammaproteobacteria bacterium | reverse complement strand
TCCCCCGCGTGTTGGCGCCCGGTAAAATACAACGCGATCTTTCGCTGCCCGTTAGTCGACACGATTCCGCTGGTGAAGGTGCCGGTGCGCTTGTCGCCGGGCTCGCGATTCATCTTGAGCACCTTCATCCCGGTATCGTCGTTGTGGAACACTTCGTCCTGCGCCGCCTTGCGAATGAGTTCATCCCGCGCCGGCTTGAGCAACTCGGCGCCTTCTTCCACCATTTCCCACTGAGTCGTCGCCGGCAACGGAATCCCCAGGTGGGCTTCCAGTTGCTCGAGTCGATTGAAAGGAACCCCGCTGCCGTACTTGAGTTGCGCGACCATCGCAGTCGCCGTCTCATCGTATTTTTCCGGGCCCACCCCCTCCGGCTCCTGCGCCGTGAACATCTGCCCGCAAGCGCCGCAGCGCAATCGCTCCAGCGAATACACCGTTGCGGCCAGTGGTGCTTGTCCTACGATCCGCACCAGCACCTTCGGCTCCTTCTGGCCGTAGACATTGCCTTGTCCGCAATCCGGACAGCGATCTCCATGCTTCAAGTTCTGGTGCTGGATCTGGATCTTTTGGGCGCCACTGAATGCTTCAGCCCCGTTGCGCCCGTGTCCCTTGGCCGGCGGCGCCGATCCTTCCTCGGGCTGAGCGCCGCCGTCCTTTCCTGGTTCTTCTGATACCGGCAGCACGACGCTGGTCTTCTCCGTATTTCGCGGTCGTACCAGCATCGCCGCCAAGGCGTGCAGCGCGGTCTTGACCTTCTCGCAATCCGCTTCGCTCAGCGGAGCCTGACGCGCTCCGTCCAGGACCCGGTCCAACTCCTCCAGGTTGACATCCACACGGCGGCGGGTCGGCGTCATGCGACTTTCCCGAGCAGTTCCCGAAACCGCTTCGTCAATGGGTACCCCAGAACCTGCTTGATCGATCGGTTCGGCACATAGCTGTTGGATTGCTTGCCGCGTCCTGTCGTGTTGCCGAGCAATACCCAGTTGGCTGCGCGGTAACAGGTTCCCCGGAATCGTTCGGGATCCACAAAGGTCTCCAGAAAGTAAATCGGATGCGCGTACATCTGCTGCCCGTCTTCGGAGATCCGCGCCGCCATGCGGGCGAGAATGTAGGATGCCAGGTTGTCGATACGGACCCAAGGCAGAATCAGAAATCGGGTGTTATATGCGATCAAGCGAATATTGCGCCGACGCGCCTCGGCGCTCCAGCCGAGATAACGGTCGCGACTGCCCAGATGCCGCGGCGCCGAACTCCAGGCCAGGCACGCGATGGGACGTTCCTGCGCCCACACCAGATACTTGGCGTGCTCTCCCACCGGTTGCTGATATCGCAAGTAGTGGTATTGGTCGAGCAGGCTGTTGAACAACCGCTCCTCGGGAGTGCGCCGCACCTGAGTAAACTGCAGCGGCTGCACCTGGCCGATACGGCCTTCCAACGGTGTTGTATCGATCCGCACTGGAACCGGGCACGCGCGCCGTACGAGCGGATTTGCGGGCACGAATTTCACGGCTGGCAGTTGAATGTGGCCAGTACGGTCGAGCATGAGCAACAGGCCGCGGCAGACCATGTCGCGTAACGTGCCGTTGGGTTGTTTCCACTGCCACGCCTCGCAAAGCTTCTGAGACAACCTGCGCCGGCTCTCACCCGGATGCGCCGCGATCAGCGCCCGTATATAAAGGATGTCCTCGGTAGTCAATATCCGCCCGCGGTACCTGAGCTCCGCCATCTGGAAGCAGTATGGGCCACATTTTTCTGGAACGCAAGGGGGTGGGAACGTTTTTAGGGTCTTTTGTCTTTCAGCCGTTCACGCGACGCCACATCGGTGCCGCTCGAACGCGGGAGACATCGCCGGCCGCCATTAATAGCTGCGCCTCGTAAGCCTCCAACGACTTGGCAGGTCCACTCGCCTCCGGCCACCATTTGAAACGGCCGGTGGAAAGTCGCTTTTGCGCCATCCAGTAGCCTTGGCCGTCGAAACAGAGCGCCTTGATGGTAGTGCCCCGTCGGCTGCGAAAAATAAAGAGGCAGCCCGAGAAAGGGTCGGCCGCCAGTCTCTCGCGGCAAAACTGTGCTAATCCATCAATACCCTTCCTAAGGTCGACCGGCTCGATCGCCACCAGGATCCGCATGGTAGCGGTGACTTGAATCATTTTTCGGTTTCCCGCCACGCATGCAGCAGGTTGGTCCAATCGGGCGGTATGGCGGTCTTCCAGTGAATCCGCATCTTAGCGCCACGGGCTGACTCGAACTCAATGACGCACGATTCCGACAGCGCCGGCTGCGCCGCGACCACTTCGACGAAGGCCGGCGCAGTCGCTCTCAGGGCACGCGGCGGGACTTCGCCCAAACGCTTCTTCAAACCCATGTAGTCCAGCCGTAAAGGATTCGCGACGGCGTAGATGCCATACTGCCGCGCCAAATCGACTGCAGCCTGCCATAATGACTCGGGTAACTTCGCCCGTCCTGGCTGGCTGCTCCGAAACTCTTCCAACTGGCGCTGCAATTGTAAAATCGGTTCGGGTGTGAGGGGTGTCGATCTGCGGTTCACCATCAGTCGCCTCCGGCGACTGACTCAACGTAACAGGGCCAGCCCGCGGCCGTCACGCATGCTCACCGGAAACTCACGTGGTTCTCGCACCAGCACGATCCCAACTTCGCCGCGGATTCGTCTGA
>DASUXE010000158.1:0-8322 GCA_036378075.1 Gammaproteobacteria bacterium | reverse complement strand
GCGCGCTTCGAGGCGGTCGATATCGGTGCCATCCATGGCGCGGTGATCGCGCATCGCAGGTGCCAGGGCGCGCAACCGCTCCCAATCGCCAAGTTTCTTGTAAAGCCGTGCCAGCAGCTTGAGCCCGAATGCATGATTCGGGTGAAGTTCGAGCAGACGATGCAAGGTTGCCAGCGCCTGTTCGTGCTGGCGATGCGCGATCTGCAATTCGGCCTGGGTCAGCAACACCGCAAGATGGGCCGCGGGCAGTTGTTCATAAGCACGGCGCAGGTAATCGTCGCGGCGTTCATGCGCACCCTGCATCTGCGCTGCACGCGCGGCAGCAATGTAGGTAATGAGCGGCATTTCACTGTCTGCGGCGCGCCGCATCAGGTGTTTTTCGCTGTCTTTCCAGCGGCCCTCCGCCAGATCAATCAGGCCGCGCGTGGTGGCACGGCGGGCGCGGAGTTCGCGCCGACGCAGCATGGCTTCGCGGATGCGGCGCGGAAACGCCCACAGCTTGGTTACCAGTTTGGTGAGCAGATACAGGCCGAAGAAGGCAAACAGCACGAGCACCAGCAATGTGCCCAGCGACATTTCGACGCTGGTGTGATGCCAGGACAGTAATGCATAACCGTTATCAATATGTGCCGCACCGGCCACGATCACAGCAGCCAGCAGCGCGAGCAACAGGTAAAAGGCGTATTTCATGGCGCCTTGTCCTGTGGGCTTTCAAGCTTGCGCAGCAGCGACAGCGAGCGCGAAATGTCGGGCAGCGGCGGGTTGATTTGCTGGGATTCCATCTGTGCAAGCTGGTTCAGCGCGGCTTTGACGCCGGGATTCTGAACGTTGAAATAGGTGCTTAACCAGGTACGGGTTGTATGGATGCTGTCCTTGAATGCAGCGCCGTCGCGGTTCAGCAAGGCCGCGCGGGCGGCAGTCAGACGCAATTCCAGATTGCGGCGCAGGAAAAATTCCTGATCCGGAGCCAGCAGCGGTTCGACCCGGGTATCGCGGTGCCGGACCGTGAAGATGGATGCCAACACGTGCGATACCGAAGCCTTGAGGCGTTGCCACAAGGTCAGGTTTGCAGCCACGCCCGACGTCGCGTTGGCGGGTTCATAGTGTTCCGGGGCGACGCGCTTGAGTGGGAGATTGTCGACGTCGTCCGCGAGACTCGACAGCGTCAGCGCCATGCCCTGCACATCGACTTCTGGAACCGCATGCAAAGCGGTCTCTTCCCTGGCAATCTGCTGCCGTACCGGAATCAGACGCGGATCGGAAAGGAGTTTCAGGCGCGCATCGGCCGCCGCCAGCGCCGTGAGTGCCAGCGCCGGGTTGGTGTTGATCTGCAGTTCTTCGTTGGCGGCTTCCAGCAGCGAAGCGGCCTCGGCACGGATCCAGGTATCGCGACCCGCCTCGGAACGCCGGCGCAGGTCGGTGAGCGCCGCTGCCATGCTGTCGAGACGTTCGCCAAAGGTCTTGAGCGTTTGCTGATTATCGGCGAGCGCCGAATCCAGCTGAGCTTTCTGCGCAGCATTGGCCTGCACCTGTCCGAGTTGCCGGTTCAGGTTGCCGAGACTGGTGTTCAATGCGCTGATCTGCTGCGACTGGTTCCATATCCACCAGCCGCCACCCGCACCGAGCACGACGAGCAACACGATCAGGATCACGCCCCACACAATGGCGCGGGACCAGTGGGCGTGCGAACGGGCCAGTTGCGGCGCCGGAACCAGGCTGGTACCGGGATGGCCGGCTGACGTCGGTTTATTCGCTTCGCTCATGCTCTCTCCTGTTCCTGTGCTGCTGTTGCCCGCGATCGGGCCACCATTTCACCAGCGTGTTCACCAGCGCCGCGTCGCTGGCATCGTTGGAGACCAGGGGCCGACGACGCACGCCCAGCGCAGACACCAGTTTAATCAAGCGCGGACTGGATACCAAAAACTGTGCGGCGCGCAGATACGGTGTCAGTGCCGGACTCAACATGCGGTCCAGGTTGAGCAAGGCTTCGCGACTGGTTACGGCAATGACGTCAACGCGGCCCTCGCGAAACCAGCGGCTCAATTCACCGATCTCGGAGCGTGGCACCGCGCGCCGGTAGACTTCGGCATAGTCGACATCAGCGCCGCGATCTTCCAGGGTCTCCGCCAGCAGTTCGCGACCGCCTTGACCGCGGAAGATCACAACCCGCTTGCGATTTACCGCGTGCAGCGCTCGCAGTTTGAGCAAGGCTTCGCTGCTGGCGCCGTCGCGTGGGAGCATGTCCGGTTTGCGGCCGTGGGCGGTCAGCGCGCGGGCGGTTCCCGGGCCGATGGCCGCGATCTTGAGCGTGTCCGGCAATGCTGCGAAGTCAATCAGTCCGGCGGCATACTCAACCGCATTGGGGCTGATGAAAATGGCGTAATGATATTGATCCAGCCGTTCCAGACAGTTTGACAGTTCTGCGGAAGGCGCGACCGGCGCAATCTCGATGCTGGGAAAATGCAGTACCTGGGCGCCCTTGGCTTCGAGGCGGGCTTTGAGCACTTCGCCTTGATGGGCGGGGCGAGTGATCACAATGCCCGCGTCTTTAAGCGGTCGTGCAGCCATGCCTATCGTCCTGCCACATGACGCAATACCTCGCCGGCGCCCCGGGCCAGCATGTCTTCGGCGAGTGTACGCCCAAGCGTTTCTGCCTGGACAGCCGGACCGCTCACCTCGCCTTCGATCATGCGGCTGCCATCCGGCATCCCCACCCGGCCGCGCAGGTGCAATTCCGATCCGTTCAGCTCGGCGTAACCGGCCAGCGGCACCACACAGCTGCCACTCAGTGCCCGGTTCAGGGCCCGTTCGGCGAGGCTGCGTTGCCAGGTTTCCGTGTGGTTCAGGCGGCCGGCCAGTTCGCGAACCGCGTCGTTCTGCTGCCGGCATTCAATTCCGATCACACCCTGGGTAATCGCCGGCAGACTGGTTTGCACATCCAGGGTCGCCGTGATCCTGTCAGCCAGACCCAGCCGCTTGAGTCCGGCGACCGCCAGGATGATGGCATCGTATTCGCCCGCTGCGAGTTTGCGCAGCCGGGTGTCGACGTTGCCACGCAGCGGCAACACCTTGAGATCGGCGCGCCGGTGCAGCAATTGGCACTGGCGACGCAGGCTGGAGCTGCCGACCCGCGCGGCACTGGGCAGAGCCTCAAAGGAGGCATGGTGCACCGACAGAAAGGCGTCGCGCGGATCTTCGCGTTCCAGCACAGCGGTGATGGTGAAACCGTCCGGCAGTTCAGCCGGTACATCCTTCATGGAATGCACCGCGAGGTCGGCGCGGCCGTCTGCCAGCGCCATCTCGAGTTCCTTCACGAACAGGCCCTTGCCACCGATGTTGGCCAGCGAATCCTGCAGGTTGCGGTCGCCCTGGGTGCTGATGGGGACCAGCTCCACGCGGCGTTCCGGAGCCAGCGCACGCAGGCGTGCGGCGACATGCTCGGCCTGCCACAGGGCAAGCGCGCTTTTGCGGGTAGCGATGCGTAAAGGAGGCTGATTCAAGGCGTCGGCACAGCGGTCAAATGGATGTGCATGTTATCAGGAAGCGGGTGCTGTCAGCGGCCGGTACGCAGACGTTCGCGCACTTCCGGCGCCAGCCGCCGGCTGACTTCCACCGGCTGGGCGCGGCCGCGCAGGCGTACGCTGAAATGACCTTCGTCGAGCTTGTCGAAGCTTTCTATAAAGGCAAGTGCCACCAGCGCGTTGCGATGCACGCGCAGGAACCGACCGGCAAATTCCTGTTCCAGATCCTTGAGCGCCTCGTCGATCAGCAGCTCGCCGCCGGTATGGCAGACTGTGACGTATTTCTGTTCGGCGATGAAACACTGAACGTTCTCGATGGCCACCACGTGCAATTTGTCGCGCAGCCGGGCGCACAGGTGACGGCGCGCCTCGCCGCCGCGTTGTGTCGCGAGCCGGGTGAGCTGAACCCGGTTGAGGCGCCCGGCATGCTGAATCGCCTCGACGAGTTTTTCGCGCCGCACCGGCTTGAGCAGATAGGCGATGGCATGGGTATCGAATGCGGCAACCGCAAACTCATCGAATGCCGTGGTGAAAATCACCGCGGGCGGTTTATCCATTGCGGCCAGATGACGTGCCGTCTCGAGACCATCCATCACCGGCATGCGGATGTCGAGCAACATCACGTCAGGCTGCAGACGTTCCCACAGGTCCAGCGCCTCGCGCCCATTGGACGCTTCGCCAACCACGTTGCAATCGGGCACGTCGCGCAGCAATTCCCGCAAGCGTGCCCGTGCCAGTGCTTCGTCATCCACAATCACGATATTCATGACGAGGCCGGTTCATACGGCAGATGCAATTGCACCGTGAAACGATCATCGCTGCTTTTCAGTTCGACGCTGGCACGCCCCGGCCAGGCCAGTTCCAGCCGCTCACGTACGTTTTCAAGCGCCATCTGGTTGCCGCGCCGGCGAGGTGTACCTTCCCGCGGCAGCGGGTTGCTTAACGTGATATAAAGCTCGGCGTTTTGGCTACGGCCCGCAATCTCCACCTCGCCGCCTTCCGCGAGCATTTCGACGCCGTGATAGATGGCGTTTTCCAGCAGCGGTTGCAGGGTCAGGCGCGGCAAGCGTGCATCCATCGGCAAGTCGTCGATCTGCCAGCTGACCCGCAACCGCTCACCCAGCCGCAGCGTCTCGATTTCCAGATATTGTTTTGTCAGCGCCAGTTCTTCCTTTAACGTGATATTTGCGTTTTCTGTCAGGCTGGCGCGAAACAGATCGGAAAGATCTTCCACCGCACGTTCCGCCAGTTCCGGCCGGCCGCGGATCAGCGAGGCAATGGTGTTCATGCTGTTGAACAGGAAGTGCGGACGGATACGGGCCTGCAGGGCTTCAATACGCGAACGCGCTTCGCGTTGCACATTGAGTTTCCACTGATGCTGAATGTAGAAGTAGCGCAACGTCAGCGCGCTGATGATTGCGCACACAATAAGGTTACGGGTTACGAAGCCCGCATGGCTGCTCGGCAACAACTCATGCCCGATGCCGGTGTAGTTGGAAAGCTGGAAGGCGATTTCGCTAAGTACCAGGGTAACGCCAAGCAATAAACCATAACTGGCGAGTGCCGCAAACCGCTGTGGGATACCCGCCAGCGGTTTGCGTGCCACGCACAAGACTGCCGCGCTGCTCAGCGCGATCCATTGCAGGAACAACGAGATGCGGGCCAGGTCCAGCCACAACGAAGTACCTTCTCCTGGCAAATGCCGGGCGATTGCCAGTACAAAGGCGGTGAGCTCCGCGATCAGCACCACCACCAGCACAATCGGTGCGGAACAGAAGTCCGGCAGAAAGAAATCCGGGTTGTCGTTGCGGGAGTCGGCCATGCGTATCAGTTTCGCACAAACCGCCCGCCGCGGACCTATTTGCCAGGGTCTTCGAACAGGGCGTGCTTGAGGCGGAACAGCGAGGAGATGTCTTCGTCAGCGTGACCGTCCTGCATCAGACGGCGGTAGTGGATGCGGGTCATCTCCACCACCGGCAGTTGCACGCCGTGGGACGCGGCCATCTGCTGCACGATGCCGAGGTCCTTGTCGTGCAACGCCACCTTGAAGCCAAGCGGGTATTGCCCGCGCACCATGGTCGGGCCGCGGTGGGTGAGAAACCAGGCGCCCGCCGCACCGCTGCCGACCACCTCGATCACCTGATCCAGTGGCAGGCCCTGAGCTTCGGCGAAAGCCAGCGCTTCAGTGACGGCTTGGGCGATGCCGGCAACGGCAATCTGGTTGACGGCCTTGGTGGCCTGTCCGGCACCGGCCGGACCCAGCCGCACGATGCGTTTGCCGAGCGCATTCAGGATCGGCTGCGCACGCTGGAAAGCGGCTTCCTCGCCGCCGCACATCATGGCCAGGGTGCCGTGCTTCGCGCCTTCAGTGCCGCCGGACACCGGACAATCCAGAAAATCGATCTGCTGTTTCGCGAGCCGCGCTGCGGCTTCGCGCGCGGTTGCCGCACTCACCGTGGAACAGTCGATGCCCAGCGCGCCGGGTTTGAGATTTCCTGCCAGTGTGTCGACCACGCCCAGCACATCCTGATCTGCCGAGACGCAGATCACTACCGCATTGCACCGCTTCGCCAGTTCCGGAATCGTGCTACTTGCCACGCAACCGGTCTCGCCGGCCAGGGTCTGCGCTTTTGACTGCGTCCGATTGAATACGGCGGCAAGCAAGCCCGCCTTGTGCAGATTGAGAGCCATGGGATAGCCCATGGCGCCGAGTCCGATGAAACCGGTTTTCATAGGGGTGCCGTCATTTCTCGAGGTAGGTGTAGCCTTTCAGGCCCTCTTCAAGTTCTTTCAGGAACTGTGCGCGCTGATGCGGATCGATGGAAGTTGCCGCATCGATCTTGTTTCGATAGCGTGTGAGCAGATCACCCGGCTCGAAGTGCACGTAACGCAACACGTCTTCCACTGTATCGCCCTGTTCCGGCTTGACCAGCCGGTAGCCGTTCTCGGAATCAAGTTCCACGTTCACCGAATCGCTGTCGCCGAACAGGTTGTGCATGTCGCCAAGAATTTCCTGGTACGCCCCGAGCATGAAGAAACCGAGATAGTAGGGTTCACCCGGCTGCATGGCATGCGCCGGCATGGTCGCTTCCAGTTCCTCTTCATCAATATATTGTTCGATGCGGCCGTCCGAGTCGCAGGTCAGATCCTGCAAGACTGCACGTTGCGTGAGCGGTTCGGTGAGCCGGTGCACCGGCATGATCGGAAACACCTGGTCGATGGCCCACACGTCCGGCAGTGACTGGAACACGGAGAAATTGCAGAAATACTTGTCGGCGAGTTTCTCGTCGATCTCGAAAATGGTTTCGCTCTGGGCGCGAGTGGCGGGCTTGAGACCGTTGCGTACCTTGCGGCAGATTGCATGATAGATCTGCTCGGCACGTGCGCGCTGTTCCAGGGTCAATACACCATGGATGTACATGGCCTGTGCTTCGCCGTTCCAGTACAAGGCGTCCTGATACACTTCCAGCAACGGCCGGCCGTCGCTGTTTTCGTAGTCTTCCCACAAATCCATCAGGATCTGCGGATCTTCCGGGTCGGGTGCGGCCAGTGCCTTGTCGGGAATCGATTCGTAATCCACCACTTCCGTCACCATCACGGCGTGATGCGCGGTGATGTTGCGACCGGACTCGGTGATGATGTTCGGGTGCGGCAGTTCGTATTCCTCGCAGATTTCCCACAGCGAGCGCACGATGGTATTGGCGTACTGTTCGACGCTGTAATTCATCGAACAGGAACTGCGTGAACGGGTGCCTTCGTAATCCACACCCAGACCGCCGCCGACGTCCATCACCCGTACGTTGACGCCGAGTTCCGAGAGTTCCGCGAAACAGCGTCCGGCTTCGAGGATCCCGCGTTGCACGTCACGGATGTTGGCGATCTGCGAGCCCAGATGAAAATGCAGCAGCTGCAACGAGTTCAGCATGCCGGCGTTGCGCAAGCGATCCACCGCTTCCAGGATCTGACCGGCGGACAACCCGAACTTGGATTTCTCGCCACCGGTGTGTTCCCACTTGCCGCGGCCGGTGTGGGTCAGGCGCACCCGGATGCCGATAGTCGGTTTGACGCCGATATCCGCGGCTTCCTTGAGCAGCAGATCCAGCTCCGACATCTTTTCGACCACGATGTAGACACGATGCCCGAGCTGCTGGCCGATCAGCGCCAGACGCAGGTATTCGCGATCCTTGTAGCCGTTGCAGACGATGGTGGCGCCGGCCGGTGCGAACGCCAGCACCGCCATCAGCTCGGGCTTGCTGCCCGCCTCCAGGCCGACGCGGCCTTCGCCGTGGCGCAGGATGTCGTCCACCACGGCGCGCTGCTGGTTGACCTTGATCGGATACACCGCGGTATAGGCCGCCTTGTATTCGTGATATGCCATGGCTTTGACGAAGGCGTCGCAGAGGCGGTCCACGCGATCACGCAGGATGTCGCCGAAGCGGAATAACACCGGCAGATTCAGTCCGTGCTTGCCGACTTCGGTGGCCAGACGGTGCAGATCCACCGAGCCGTCCTCGCGGCGACGGGTCGGGAACACCACGACATGGCCGTCATCGTTGATATCGAAATAGCCGTCGCCCCAGCGCTGGATGTTGAAGATCTCGCGGGCATCCTGGATCGGGTTCTGGCTCATGGCGGGCTCCGCGCTGGGGTGGTCGAAAACGGCGCAAGCGTACGGCAAGCGGCCGCAATATAAAAGAGGTTTTGACGCCGGGTTATACTGGCTGTTCCACGTCCCGGAGATCGTCATGCCACTCGACCACAGCTGGTTCACCGAAGTCGCGCCCGAAGAGGGTATTGCCCT
>DASUXE010000157.1:0-2406 GCA_036378075.1 Gammaproteobacteria bacterium | reverse complement strand
ATGCGCCTGAACGAGGTTTTGCCGGCCACCTGGTCCGGAAACAATCCGATAGATATTATCGGCGATGCGAATGGCGCACGTTATCGCGCGGTGCTCGATATTCTGCGTGCCGATCCCAATGTGGATGCGATTCTTGTGCTCTACTGTCCGACCGGTGTCAGCGACCCGGATGATGTGGCAAGGGCGGTGCTCGATGCCGCCAGGGCATCTCCCGATATTCCACTGATTGTCAGCTGGGTGGGGGGTACCTCGGTACAGGATGCCCGGCAGTTGCTCGCGGACGCGCGTATTCCCGGTTATGAAACACCCGAAGAGGCAGTGCAGGCATTCATGTATCTGGCCGACTACCGGCGCAATCAGGAAATGCTCGCTGAAACGCCGCCTTCCGTGCCTGAGGAATTCAATGCCGACAGCGCCCGGGCGCGAAATATCATTCACGCCGCGCTTGCCGAGAAACGTGAATGGCTTACTGAAATCGAATCCAAGCAATTGCTGGATGCGTATGGCATCCCTACGGTGCCGACGGTATTCGCCGATACACCGGCCGCTGCCGCGCTCGCCGCACAGAAATTCGATATCCCGGTCGCGCTCAAGATTGTCTCGCCGCAGATTACCCATAAATCCGACTCGGGAGGCGTCGCATTGGGACTCAGCGGCCCGGAAGCGATAAAGGCCGCAGCGGAAGCCATGCAGGCGCACTTGCGCAGCGTGCGTCCCGACGCGACCCTGGAAGGGTTTTCGGTCCAGCCAATGGTGCAGAAAAAACACGCCTACGAGCTTATTGCCGGGATCGTGACAGACAGGCAATTCGGTCCGGTGATCCTGTTTGGTCAGGGTGGTACGGCGGTGGAACTGATTGGTGACAAGGCGCTCGGGCTGCCTCCGCTCAACATGAATCTGGCGCGCGCCCTGATCACCGATACCCGGATTTATCGCCTGCTCAAGGGCTACCGCGGTGAAGCGGCAGTTGATCTCGATGCAGTGGCCGTTACTCTGATCAAGCTGGCGCAAATGGCTGCGGAACTCACCGAAATCGTCGAGCTTGATATCAATCCGCTGCTGGCTGACAGTGCCGGCGTGACCGCGCTCGATGCACGCGTGCGCGTCCGTTCGTCGTCCAGCGCGGGTGATACAAGGCTCGCGATCAAACCCTATCCGAAGCACCTGGAGTCGATCCTGTCTGACCGTCAGGGAAGACAATTTCAGCTGCGGCCGATCGTGCCCGAAGACGAGCTTGCGTTGCAGCATCTTTTCTCGGTGCTGACCCCGGAAGAGATACGCATGCGTTTCCACGTGCCGATGAAGGCCTTTCCGCATACGATTGCCGCACGCTTTACCCAGATCGACTACGATCGTGAAATGGCGTTGGTGTTGACCAGTCCGGGGAAAATCATTCATCCCGAGATTCACGGTGTGGTGCGGATGAGCGCCGATCCGGACAATGAGACGGCCGAGTTTGCGCTGCTGGTTCAGAAAGCCTGTGCCAATCGGGGATTGGGCACACAGATGCTGAAAATACTTACGGCGTATGCGCGTCAGCGTGGAACAGGCGTGTTGTTTGGATATGTTCTGTCTGAAAACCTGGCCATGCGCAAGCTTTGCCGGCGCCTGGGTTTTCAGGAGCAGGCAGTAGCGAACGATGCGACTGTGGTCCGTGTCAGCCTGGCATTGCGTTGAATTCGAGGTCGATTCAGGATTGCGGAACGCTGGTTCTGCGATCCAGCATTTCTGAAAAGACGGTTAACTCAATGCCACACCCTCGACACGTCGCGGCCAGAGCGTCTTCGGCAAATAACTGCGGATGGTCGCGCTGTCCTGCCGGGTTATATTTTTGGGGATTTCTCCGACTGGTGTCTGGTTGCTCAAAATCTGCAGATGTGGCCGGATCATGCCCATGAAGTCGGGACTGGCTATCACGTATAGCTGTTGCACGACAGCGTTCCTGGCGTGGTTTGCGGCGGCTTCGCATATGTGGGCCGCGAAATGTTCGGCGCTGAGATAGCGCTTTGATCCGGACTTGCCGAAGGTGGCGCGGCGCCCCTGTCTGCCGCGAGCGCCTCCGTATAGGCCGCGCCCCTGGCGATCACGTACCAGTTCGTTTTCGGGAGCACGGGCTTCCGAATTGACGAAGTCCATGATCTCAACCAGGGAGTTTTCATTTTCAACGATGTGAAACAGACGCGCGCGGCTTCGATCCGCGACCAGCACCAGAATCTCCGCCGTGGGTTCACCCGGGCGATGGCTGTTGCCAGATACGGTTTCGCCTGTAGTGCTCATATGCGTCTTTCCTCTTCCGGAAATTGATCGCTGCTTTGCAACTGCCAAACCTTTGGCTCGTCCAGTGATTCCTGCTCATGGGACAATTGCAGTGATGCTGCACAATGCAGACATTGCATTTCGTGACCG
>DASUXE010000156.1:0-3988 GCA_036378075.1 Gammaproteobacteria bacterium | reverse complement strand
CGCCGAACGGGCGCAAGATCACCATTTTTCTGGAGGAGGCCGGCCTGCCATACGATATCCACCCCGTCGACATCGGCAACGGAGATCAGTTCAAACCGGAATTTCTGAAAATCAGTCCCAACAACAAGATGCCGGCGATAGTCGATCCGGTCGGTCCGGATGGTCGTCCGCTGGCGATATTTGAATCCGGCGCCATCCTTCTGTATCTGGCCGAGAAGACCGGCAGGTTTCTGCCCGCGCCGGTTCGTGAACGTTATCAGGTCATCGAATGGTTGATGTTTCAAATGGCCAGTATCGGGCCGATGCTGGGGCAAGCGCATCACTTCAGGGATTACGCACCGGAAAAAATCCCGTACGCGATTGATCGTTATACCCGGGAAGCGGCCCGGCTGTACGGGGTGCTGGATCGGCGCTTGTCCGGTTCCGAATATGTCGCCGGTGAATACTCGATTGCCGACATGGCGATTTACCCGTGGATTGTGTCGCACCCGCGCCAGGGCCAGAACCTGGCAGATTTCCCGGCGCTCAGAGACTGGTATGAACGCGTCGCAGCGAGGCCCGCGGTGCAACGTGGCATGGCCGTGCTTGAAGACCGGCGCAGTGCGACGATGTCGGACCAGGCCAGGGAAAACCTGTTTGGCAAGGCGCAGTATCAGAAGCGCTGACTGATGCGCGGCGGGCCCGGAACGGGTATGACGAACGCGGAATTCGAGGGGAGGGGCCGTGCCACGCCAAAGCCGCTGCTCGGAACCGGCTCAGTCGAGGCGGTTCCGATGCACCATACAATTATGTAGAATCGGGTTAGAATTTGGTCCCTGATTCCCGATTTCGCGGGTAACAACTCAGATCAATAAAAGGTGTGCTGATGCGACACAAGATTGAAGTCGCCAACCTCAAGCTGGGGATGTACGTAGCCGAACTTGACCGCCCCTGGGTGGGCAGTCCATTTCTGTTTCAGGGCTTCGTGATCGAGTCGGAAGAAGACCTTGAGAAACTGCGCGCCAATTGCACGTTTGTCTATGTGGACGATGACAAATCTTCCGCGCCTGCGGCGAGTGCTCCGGCACAGAATCGCGGCAGCGCACCAACCAGCAGCGTTACGATTACTTCACGCGCAAGCACAACGGATAAACCCGCGTTCGCGAATCAGAGCGATATTCGCGTAATCACCAAGACGCTCGCCGTCGCCCACATGACCATCGTGCGCACCATGGATGACATGCGCATGGGCAAGAGCATCGACACCCAGGAATCCAAGGCAGTCGTTCAGCATCTGGTGAAGCATGTATCGAGCAATCCCAGTTCGATGCTGTGGCTGACAAATCTTCATCAGAAACACGAACACACCGCGCAGCATTGTCTGAATGTCTCGATTCTTGCCATTGCATTTGGCCGTCATCTGAATCTCTCGGATGAAGATCTGAATCTGCTCGGTTTGGGCGCGGTACTGCACGACGTCGGCAAGATGCGCATCCCCAAGGAAATTCTGGACAAGCCCGGGAAATTGACCGACGAGGAGTTTGCCAGGGTCAAGTCGCACGCCGCCGATGGATACAACGTACTCAAGCTGGCCCGGAACATTCCGGATCAGGCGCTGGCGATCGTGCGCTCGCATCACGAGCGTGTGAACGGCAAAGGCTACCCGGATGGATTGCAGGGCGACGCCGTGCCGAGGCTGGCGCGTATCGTGGCACTCGCGGATGCCTATGACATGATGACGGGTGATTATCCGTTCCGCGCCGCAGTGCCTCCCGCCGATGCCTTGCGCATTCTGCGTACCGAGGGTGCCGACGAATACGGTGCCGATCTGGTTCAGGAATTCATCAAATGTCTTGGCATCTATCCGGTCGGCAGCCTGGTTCAGGTGGGTTCCGGTGCGCTGGGCATTGTCATGGCATCCAATCCCAGTTCGCGCCTCAAGCCGTTGCTGATGATGGTGCGCAACGAGGCGGGCCAGAACATGAACCCGCGCACCATCATGAACCTGGCGCTGTTGCCGGACGACAAGGCCACCAACGACAAATGGAATATCCAGACCGTCGTCGATCCGAAGCAGTTCGATATCGACGTATCGGCAATTGTGGCGGAAGAGGTTCAGTTCAACAAATGACGCGCTGCGAATAATCTTCAGGATGACGTCAACAGCCCGCCGGGTTGAAACGTTGGCCGGCTGGTCAGGTCAGGAATAACAACCTCATGGATTCCGGATTTTCTTCACGCAGCCGCTTCGCGCTTCCACTCGGTTTCGTGACACTGTTCGGTGCGCTATGCACCATGACCTGTGCCGTTGCAGACAGCGGCGACGCGCCCCAGGACCAGGTGGCAGACGCGGCAACGCAATCGGGTTCATCCTGGATATTCGGCGCGGGTCTGGCAGTGGCTGATCGTGGTTACGTCGGTTACAGCCGCGAGGTGACCCCGATACCGCTGATTTTCTATCATCACGGCCGGTTTTTCTTTGCCGGTTTCAGCGCCGGCTACATGGTCTCCCACGACCGGCATTACCGGTTTTCGATTGCGCTGAAACCACGCGTCAACCGCCTGAGCGCCAGCGATTCGCCGCAGCTTGCCGGTATTCGCACCCGCAGATGGTCGCTGGACGGTGGTGCGAACCTGGATGTGTTTGGAGACTGGGGCCACCTCGTGACGGGTGTTTCGCATGATCTGCTGAATCGCAACAATGGTACCGAAACCACGCTTGCGTATCAGTATCCGTTACATCTGGAACACTGGACAGTGACTCCGGAAGTCGGCATCCACTGGCAAAGTGCCTCACTGGTCAATTATTACTATGGTGTGAGTCCGGCCGAATCGATTCCGGGGCGCCCGGCCTACACGCCTGGTGCAGCAACCAATCCGTATGTCGGCGTCGGTGTGTCCGTCCGGGCAGGTATGCATTGGCGGTTTTACGGCAGGATTCAATACACGCGTTTTGCCGGCGCCATCCACGACAGTCCGATCGTGAATCGGTCCGGAAGCCCGCTGATATTCCTGGGGCTGGTTTATAACCCCGCTGTACGATAAGGCGACTGCGGCGACTGCCGATGCTCCAATCACTCCTGCGCGGCATAGCCGATGGCGAATGAACCGGGACCCATATTGATGCCGGCCGTGATGCTCATCACCGTGAGCAGCAATTCGACACCGTGCGTGGCGGCGACTTTGGCAAAGTTGGCATACGCGGGGTGCTGCCTGATGACGTCGGGATTGCCCGCGTAGCTCATGCAGATGACATTAGTGCGCAAGCCGCGTTTGATTTCGGTGACCGCCATGTCGAACATTTGCGCGACCGCCGCGTTGAATCCATGCACTTTCGCAACCGGGCCGGTCTGGCCGCGATAGGCCTGCAGAATCGGTTTGATATCCAGCAAGGTGCCCAGTTGATAGCCGAGCCAGCTGACGCTGCGATCGCCGTGCGCACGGGCGCGGGTTCGTACGTAGACCAGATCTTCCGGAACGAGATAGGCATGCACGTACTGGGTGAACGATTCCACGGCGGGACGCAGTTGATCGAATGACAGATTACCTTCCTTCAGAAGCCGCAGCGCTTCGTAAACCAGAACGCCCTGACCGGTAAACAGCGTCTTGCTGTCCAGCACCCGCAAGGAGAATGGCCCTTCGACGTTTGCCTGTTTGCGGCGTTCCTTGTAACCGCTCAGAATCGCGAACGAGGCCTTGGTGGCGTTTTCAAAGATCGGGCTGCGCGAACTGGTGACTGTTATCACCAGCACGTGATCGTATTTCAGCACATACTGGTCCAGAAACAGGTCGCGGATTTCGTCCGCCGACAGCGGTTCGGTTTCGGCGACCACTTCCTTGTTGGCGAGATAATGCCGGTAGAACGCCATGGTGGCGTTGGCATCGCGCACATCGATGAATTCGCGATCCCCGAAGTGGACCCGAATCGGCAATACTTCGATGCCGTGCTGGTCAATGAACGAGCGGGGCAAGTCACACGCGGCGTCAATTACCACTCCGATTCTCATGA